>DYCT01000261.1 GCA_019417975.1 Bacteroides sp. | reverse complement strand
CTTTATCTCCATTCGTTCTTTGTTTAAAATGCAAAGTTAGCATTTTTTCTTTATACCTTAGAAATTATACGTATATTTGCATCAACAAAGGCATCCTATTTAATGATACGACTATCGAAATGAATCAACAATATCCGTCCTTATTATTGGAAAAAGCGGTGAACGAGTTTGCCAAACTCCCCGGCATTGGCCGTAAAACAGCTATGCGTCTGGTTTTACATCTGTTGCGTCAAGATACAACTGATGTAGAAAACTTCAGTCACGCCATCACCACCTTAAAACAAGAAGTAAAATATTGTCAGGTATGCCACAACATATCCGACACGGATGTTTGTCAGATTTGCTCCAATCCGTCGCGCGATGCCTCTTTGGTTTGCGTAGTGGAAAACATCCGCGACGTCATGGCCGTAGAAGCCACACAACAATACCGAGGTTTGTATCATGTATTGGGCGGAGTCATCTCGCCTATGGACGGAATTGGCCCAGGCGATTTGCAAATAGACAGCCTGGTGACACGAGTAGCCGAAGGCTCTGTGAAGGAAGTTATTCTGGCACTCAGCTCCACTATGGAAGGTGATACCACCAACTTCTACATCTTCCGAAAATTAGCTCCTTACAATGTAAAACTAAGCATCATCGCACGTGGCATCTCTATTGGCGATGAACTGCAATATGCTGATGAAGTGACCTTGGGAAGGTCCATCGTCAGCCGAATTCCTTTTACCGGAACTATGTAATAACCCATTAATTCATATCAGCATGGAAGAAACAATCAAAAAAATCAGTCGAGCCCTGCAAATACAATACTATTCTTTCCTATTATTGTCCACTGCCGGCTTTTTGGTCTATGAAGCAGGCTTACTGGAAGAAGGCATCTATGCCGGTGACCCAGGGCTGCAGTACATCTGGAGTACAGCAAGCATCCTGATTACCCTACTCATGGTGCCCTTTTCACTCAAACTCTACAGCTACGTCATGACGAAGCAGATAGACCACGCTCCACTGAACCAAGCCTTGAAACTTTATAAAAAATGGAACGAAATACGCCTACTGATGTTGGCACTGCCCACTTTCTTCAACATTTTTGTCTACTATGCCACATTGGACAATATGGGCGCATTCTGTGCACTCATCAGTATCACGGCATCCATCTTCTGCCTGCCCGGTGAAAAGAAACTGAAAGACGAACTAAATATCAATGAAAAAACAAAACTATGACTATTGCTGTTGATTTTGACGGAACCATTGTGGAACACGAATATCCCCATATTGGCGCAGAAATACCTTTTGCCATCGACACCTTGAAAAGGCTACAACAAGAGAAACACAAACTCATACTTTGGTCTGTACGCGAAGGAAAACTACTGGACGAAGCTATCGAATTCTGCCACCAACGCGGTTTGGACTTCTATGCAGTAAACAAAGACTTCCCAGAAGAGACCAACGAAAACAAATTGTTCTCACGCAAACTAAAAGCCGACATGTTTATCGATGACCGCAATTTGGGCGGACTACCCGATTGGGGTGTCATCTACCGCATGATTCACGAGGGGCTGACCTACGAAGAAGCACTTCAAGCAATGCCCACAACAATACGCACAAAGAAAAAGAACCTCTTTATCCGCATCGGTGAGGCATTGGAAAAAAACGGCTTCTAAACAAACCATCCTGCCGATGAAAGTTTCCTCTCTCATTGGCAGCTACAAGGCTATACCTCTTTACAGAAGCGATAAGGCTATATATCCATTCAAACTAAACATCCCAAGACTGTAAACATGAAACAAACTTTTTTTGAACATCCGGAAATCAGACTCAGAGCCTGCGAACCTGAAGATTTAGAGACGATGTATCAAATAGAAAACGATACAACTCTTTGGGACGTCAGCTATACCACAGTCCCCTACTCGCGCTATGCCCTAAGACAATATCTGGAACAGTCGACAAACGATATCTTTTCCGACAAACAGCTAAGGCTGATGATTACAGATAAAAACTCAGAAGAAGTAATGGGCATTGTCGACTTAGCCGACTTCGACCCTTTGCATAACCGGGCTGCCGCAGGCATTGTCGTACAAAAAGCATACCGTCAACGTAGAATCGGGCAACAGGCATTGCAACAACTCCTCACCTATACATTCCGATTTCTACACCTGCACCAACTCTACGCCTACATCGCTATCGACAATCAGGCTTGCCTACATCTGTTCACACAATGTGGATTCACCCAATCCACCCTCTTGAAAGACTGGTTGAAATCGGACAACGGAACTTACAAAGATGCCTATCTGCTACAATGCTTCAATCCTGAAAATCAGTTAAGAGAAGGATTTTGAGGATAATGTGTCCACTGGGCATACTCGCCTCCCAAGCGTTGTACAGACATCCCCCACAAAGCATCGACATACTTGCTATTCATCAGTTGCGATGCATTGAGCGAACCTACTACCCAGGTATCTTCTTCCAATTCCTGTTGCAACTGCCTGGCACTCCAACCCGAATACCCCAAAAAGAAACGAATCTTTCCTTCAATAGGATTACCCTGAAGGATATAACGCTTGATAGCATTGAAATCACCATTCAAGTAGAGCCCTTGTCCTACCGGCAACGATCCTTCGATATCTGGAAACACATGCAAATAAAAAAGAGTATCCAGCCCTACAGGACCTCCTTTATATAAAGGTATATCTTCAAGATAGCAAAACTCATCGACCAGCTCATTGACAAGCAAAGGCGAACGTTTGTTCAGCACCAAGCCGAAACTGCCTTCCTCGCCATGATCCAATAACAAGATAACCGAGCGTGAAAAATTGGAATCACACAAAAAAGGATCGGAGATTAATACCTTTCCCTTAGCCGGCGCAATGCAATGATGCTCCCTACCAAATAAATTAGAACTTTGCATCAGGTTTTAATTTAATGTTTAGTATCCAACATATATCTATCTCGTAATTGATTTTAAATATACAGTTATTTTTTTATTCTCCAACCATCGAAGACTATATTTTTCATTATTGGATCATTAGTGTCCCGTTAAAATCGGGACCAGTTAAATATTAATCAAATA
>DYCT01000260.1 GCA_019417975.1 Bacteroides sp. | reverse complement strand
ATCAGAAGTTGTAGTGTAAAAATAATTGATAACGACAAACGCTATTGACGTTCGTTTTTGTCCGTTATCAATTCTTTTAAATCCACTTGAAGTATTTCCGCAATCTGCTGTAACGTATCCAAATTGGGCTGGATTCTATTACAAGCATAGGCATTAACCATGCTAAAACTTTTGTCAAGTTGTTTGGCTAGCCATGTCTGCGAGATACCTTTGTCTGTCAAGACTGCCTTTATTCTATTTAGCTTCATTCTTAGATGTAATTTTATTCTGCAAATATAGTGAATTATATTCAATAGTCTGGGTCCTTTTTCGTATTTTTGTAAGTGTCAAAAGAATCTCTAAGCGTATGATGGATAACTTTAAGGAGAAATACGACACACTTGTCAGAAAATACGACAGCCTTCTTGCGGAAAACGAAGAATTGAAATCAATCCTTCGGCAATACGGCATTGCCTATTCTACTACAAACAGAATGGATGAGGAATCAGTATTCTCTTCTATCTCATTTCCTCCTGTATATTTCTCTCTTGATGAGAAAATAGAATTATTCCATAGCTTTTTCAAAGGAAGGGATGATGTATTTGCACGACGATGGTTCAGCAAAACCACAGAAAAAGGTGGCTATCAACCAGTCTGTATCAACGAATGGCGTAGAGGAATATGCGACAAGAAAAAACATAAATGTACGGAATGTCCCAACCGTAATTTTGCGTCATTGACAAACCAAGACATATATCGTCATTTGGAAGGTAAAGACGAAAACGGATGTGATGTTATCGGCCTGTATGTCATCACTCCGGATAATAAATGCTCTTTTCTTTGCGCTGATTTTGATGACAAAAACTGCACTCACGGATATAAGGATGATGTGTTGGCATTCGTTTCTGTTTGTCGAGATTGGAATGTCCCATGTAGCATTGAGCGTTCAAGGTCTGGAAATGGAGCACATGTATGGGTCTTCTTCACTGATGCGATTCCAGCTATTAAAGTGAGACGGTTTGGTAATATCATTCTTACGGAAGCTATGAAGCGGAATGGAAGAATTTCTTTTGATTCATACGACCGTTTCTTTCCAAACCAAGATAGAATACCGGAAGGAGGATTTGGAAATCTAATAGCACTACCATTACAAGGTGGAGCAAGAAAAGTGGGAAACAGCGTTTTTGTTGATGATAAATTTCTTCCATTCAAAGACCAATGGGCATATTTGTACAATGTCAAGAGAATTGACGAATGTGTCGTGGATAGATTGTTGGTTGAACATCAACAAGAGGATTTTGGAGCATTAGCCACATCTTCGGAAGCAAAGCCTTGGGAAATACCTATTGTACAAGAAGTCGCACGGACAGACTTTGATAGTAAACTTAAAATCAACAAATCCGACAATATTTATATCCCATTAAGTTCAATTTCCAGCAAGGTGATTAATCAGTTGAAGCGATTTGCCGCCTTCAAGAATCCTGATTTTTACAGTAAGCAGGCAATGCGTATTTCAACATATAACATTCCACGCATTATCTGTCGCGCTGATTTCAATGATGAGTTTCTTGTTATGCCTCGGGGGTGCGAAGAGGCTATAATAGCCATGTTGTCTTCTCTAAGTATTGATTATGAAATAATTGATAAAACCAACCATGGCAAATCTATTGCGATAGCCTTTAAGGGTAAAGAACGTGATGAGCAGTTAGAAGCCATTAATTCACTTATGCCCCATACAAATGGAGTATTGTCGGCAACAACCGCTTTTGGAAAGACTGTTACAGCGGCAGCATTGATTGCCCAAAGAAAGATAAATACACTTATCTTGGTACATTCTAAAGCATTGCTTATGCAATGGCACGAACGCCTTTCTGAATTTCTTGATATTGATTTCATAGAGGATAACGTACCTAAGAAACGTGGTAGAAAGAAAGTCTTTTCTCCAGTCGGAAGTCTTGATTCAACTTCAAATACATTGCATGGAGTTGTTGATGTGGCTCTTATGCAATCTTGCTTTGAAGATGGTGAAGTCAAGTCTTTTGTACAAGATTACGGAATGGTTATTGTTGATGAATGTCATCATGTATCTTCAATAACTTTTGAAAATGTTCTAAAACACGTTACGGCTCATTATGTTTATGGGCTTACTGCCACTCCAATTCGCAAAGACGGACTACAGCCAATTATTTTTATGCAATGTGGCCCGATTCGATTTTCAGTTGATGCTAAGGCACAGATACAAAAACAATCGTTTCAACGTTATCTTGTGCCGAGGTTTACTTCGTATCGACCCGTTACAGACGACAAACATACATTTACGGCACTCTCACAATCACTTGCGGAATCTGAGATGCGAAATAATCTCATCATAGAAGATGTTCTTAACGCAGTAGCCTCAGGTCGTACACCAATTATACTGACAAGTAGAACTTCTCATGTCGAGTTGATTACGAAAATGTTTGAACCACAAGTAGCTAATGTTATAAAACTTACAGGAGAGGGTACGAGCAAACATAAACGTGAAATTATACAAAAACTACAGGATATTCCACGGGACGCTCCTCTTGTAATAGTCGCTACAGGAAAATATGTAGGAGAGGGCTTTGATTATCCAAGGCTTGATACACTATTTCTTGCTCTTCCTATTTCGTGGAAAGGATTGGTTGCCCAATATGCAGGTCGATTGCATAGAGAGAATGAAGGTAAAACAGATGTTCGCATTTATGATTATATTGACATACACGAACCTGTGTGCGAAAGTATGTATCGTAAACGGCTAAAGGGATATTCAGCCATTGGTTATCGTGTTCTTACGAAAGAAGTATCGACTTTATTTGATGCGACTGAGGACTTGCATTTATCATCGTGTGAAGGGCAAATCTTCAATGGGAATACGTTCCGTTATCCCATTGTTCAAGAATTGAAAAGCTCAAATCAATCTGTTGTAATATCATCTCCAAGACTTTACCGTGTAGAGCGGAACGCGCTTATAAAAAACTTGCTTGAACTTCAGGCAAATGGTATTGATGTTGCTATTTTTACAACAACCGAGAACGAACAAACCGAGTATCTAAAGAATCAAGGGTTATTCATAAGGAT
>DYCT01000026.1:12167-12468 GCA_019417975.1 Bacteroides sp. | reverse complement strand
AATTGCTGACTCTGCAAAACTACCTCGTTCTATTTGGTCTGGTTACGATTTAGACTTCCTTTGCAAACAATTGGAAAAAGACCCTGCTACATTTAAAGACTCTTTACGCCCGATGCGTACAGCTATGCTGGGACAACGCCGTCTTTGCAGCGTATACGACTGGACAAGCGGTTTCTTCCCTGGCAGCTTGTGGTACGCTTACGAACTGAGTGGCGACACTGCTATCAAAGCAGAAGCAATCAAGTTTACGAACTTACTTAATCCGGTAAGATACTACAAAGGAACACACGATTTGGGTTTC
>DYCT01000026.1:8681-12139 GCA_019417975.1 Bacteroides sp. | reverse complement strand
ATACCATTAAGAACGTAATGACTGAAACTGCCGAAAACTTAATTGGTCGCTTCGACAAAAACATCGGTGCTATCCGTTCTTGGGACTTCGGTACTTGGAACTTCCCAGTTATCATTGACAACATGATGAACTTAGACTTGTTGTTCAATGTAAGTCACATGACCGGTGATAACAAATACCGCGAAGTAGCATTGACACACGCTAACAAAACAATGGCAAACCACTTCCGTCCGGATGCTACTTCATGGCACGTAGTAAGCTACAACAACGATGGTACAGTAGAGCGTCGCCAGACTCACCAAGGTAAAAACGACGACTCTGCTTGGGCTCGTGGTCAAGCTTGGGGTGTTTATGGCTATACTTCTTGCTACAGAGAAACTCAAGATACTGTTTACATCAACTTTGCAAGAAGAATTGCTGATATGATTATGGAGCGCGTCACTACCGAAGACTTGATTCCTATCTGGGACTATAACGCACCTGATTCTCCGGAAACACCGCGCGATGCTTCTGCAGCAGCTGTTACTGCTTCTGCTCTCTTGGAAATGAGCACACTCATCCCCGACGGACAGAAATATTTCGATTATGCAGAAAAGATTTTGAAGAGTCTTTCAAGCGATGCTTATTTGGCAAAGAATGGTGAAAACCAAGGATTCATCCTGCTCCACTCTACAGGTTCATTGCCTAACGGTTCAGAAATTGACGTTCCTTTGAACTATGCCGATTACTATTATTTGGAAGCTTTAAAACGCTACATGGATATTAAAGGCATTACTTACAAAGACCTAAAATAATACGTAACAATGAAAACGTTCAAATATATATTTTTGTTGGCTGTAGCACTTTGCTGCAGTCAACTCAAAGCACAAGAACTTCGCACCGAAGTATTCTCGTTGCTCAACTTAGACTATCCTGGACTGGAAGAGGTAAAAGCACTGCATGAAGAAGGTAAAGATGCCGATGCTGCCAAAGCTTTGCTCGACTATTACAAACGCCGCACAAATGTAAAGCACCCTGACATCAGCGACCCTACTAAAGTAAAAATTAGCAAACAAGAACAAAAGTGGGCCGATGATGCTTTGGAACATACTTTCTTCGTACACAAAGGTTATCAACCTTCTTATAATTATGGAGAAGATATCAACTGGCAATATTGGCCGGTTAAAGACAATGAGCTCCGTTGGCAGTTGCACCGCCACAAATGGTTTACTCCAATGGGAAAAGCTTATCGTGTGACTGGTGATGAAAAGTATGCCAAAGAATGGGTTTACCAATATGTTGACTGGATTAAGAAGAACCCATTGGTAAAAGTAAAAAAAGACGAGTACGAATTGGTTAGCAGTGGCGAAATCAAAGGAGCTGCTGAAAATGTACGCTTCGCATGGCGTCCATTGGAAGTAAGCAACCGTTTGGCAGACCAAACAGGCCAATTCTTATTGTTCATCGACTCACCTTACTTTACACCCGAGTTCTTGACTGAATTCTTGGTAAACTACCACAGACATGCCATCCATATCTTGAACAACTATTCCGGCCAAGGCAACCACCTGCTCTTTGAAGCACAGCGTATGATCTATGCAGGTGCTTTCTTCCCTGAATACAAAGAAGCAATGGGCTGGCGTAAAAGCGGTATCGACATCCTAAACAAAGAAATCGACGTTCAGGTATACGATGATGGTGGCCAGTTCGAATTAGACCCGCACTATCACTTAGCCTCTATCAACATTTTCTACAAAGCTCTTCAGATTGCCGATGTCAACGGGTTCAGAAACGAATTCCCTCAGCATTATGTTGACATGGTAGAAAAGATGATTATGTTCTATATGAACATCTGCTTCCCCGATGGTAGCAACCCTTGTTTCAGTGATGCTAAAATCACCACAAAACAAGAAGTAATCAGAGACTTCAAGAAATGGGCAAAAGTATTCCCGAAAAACGAATACATCAAATACTTTGCTACCGAAGGAAAGAAAGGCTCATTACCTCCTCATCTGTCGAACGGATACCTTACCTCCGGATTCTTTGTATTCCGTACAGCATGGAACGACCCAGCAACAGTAATGGTTGTAAAAGCCGGTCCGAAAGCATTCTGGCACTGCCAACCTGATAACGGTACATTCGAACTCTGGATGAACGGTCGCAACTTATTCCCCGATTCAGGAAGTTATGTATATGCCGGTGAAGGTGAAGTGATGAAATGGCGTAATTGGTTCCGCGCAACCAAAGTACACAATACCCTCACACTCAACAACCGTGACTTGGAAACAACAGAATCGAAGACTTTGTTGTGGGAACCGGAAGCTGAGGTTCAGAAACTGGTTACAGAAAACCAAAGCTACAAGAACCTGAAGCATCGTCGTTCTATCTTCTTTGTAGACAAAAAGTTCTTTGTTATCGTAGATGAAGCTGTAGGTTCTGCTGAAGGTGATGTAGATGTACATTTCCAGCTCTGCGAAGGTGATGTAAACGTGGATGAAGCCAATTGTGCTTTGCGCACAGCTTTCAAGGGCGAAAGCAACATTATCATGCAATGCTTCGGCCCGAAAGGCATGACTATGAAGAAAGAAGAAGGATGGCGCTCTACTGCTTACCGCAAGAAAGTGGAACGTACAGCTGTAGCTTTTGATGTTAAGAAAGGTAACGAAGAAAGCGTTCGCTACATCACAGTCATCTATCCGGAAGAAGGGAGCAAGACTCCGAAGATTTCAGCATCTTTCAAAGAAAAGAACTTCAATGAAAACGGACTGAACGTGAATGTGAAAGTAGGAAAACAAAAATACAACTTAAACTATCAATTAAGTCGCTAAAAAGCGGTCAACTGTCACCAGCATGATGCTGGTGACAGCCTATTTTCATAGACAAGTTTTTTTCTAATTAAACATTATTTTACAGACAAGTAAATACTATTATCATGAAAACCAACCAATCTGTTCTACTCTTTCCTCTTGCAGCCTTAACATTAATATCTTGCGCAGAAGGAAAGAAAGAAGCTAAACGGCCCAACATCATCTTTATGATGACCGACGACCATACTACTCAAGCAATGTCGTGCTATGGTGGTAACCTGATTCAAACACCTAATATGGATCGTATAGCCAACGAAGGTCTCCGCATGGACAACTGCTACGCTGTCAATGCACTGTCAGGCCCTTCGCGTGCTTGTATACTCACAGGTAAGTTCAGTCATAAAAATGGCTTTACCGACAATGCTTCTTGCTTTGATGGCGACCAGCAAACTTATCCGAAACTGCTGCAAGAAGCCGGCTACCAAACAGCTATCATCGGAAAATGGCATCTTATCTCAGAACCTCAAGGATTCGACTTCTGGAGTATTCTGAGTGGACAAGGCGAACAAGGCGATTACTATCAACCCGACTTTATGGAAATGGGTAAAGAAATTCGCGAGCAAGGATATGCTACCGATATCATTACAGACAAAGCCATCCAATGGATAGAAA
>DYCT01000026.1:0-8671 GCA_019417975.1 Bacteroides sp. | reverse complement strand
CAACGATACTTAGGCATATTCAACAATACAACTTTTCCAGAACCATCCAATCTGTTCGATACTTATGATGGACGCGGACGTGCTGCCCATGAACAAGACATGAACATCGCAAATACATTGCGTAACGATTGGGATTTGAAACTGCTTACACACGATGAAATACTCGCCCTGCCGGACAACAACAAATTTAAGCAAGTGTACACGCGCATGACTCCGGACGAACAAGCTAAATGGGACTCAGCTTACGCTCAACGTATTGCTGAATACCGTAAAGGGGGCATGAACGAGAAAGAACTAATCAGCTGGAAATACCAGCAATACATGCGCGACTACTTGGCTACAGTATTGGCTGTCGACGAAAACATCGGCCGACTGATGGATTACTTGGAGAAAATAGGCGAATTGGACAATACCATCATCGTTTATACCTCAGACCAAGGATTCTTCTTGGGCGAACACGGTTGGTTCGACAAACGTTTCATGTATGAAGAATGCCAACGTATGCCATTCATCATCCGCTATCCTAAAGCAATTAAAGCGGGAAGCGTATCAAGTGCCATCTGTATGAACGTGGACTTCGCGCCTACATTCCTCGACTATGCCGGTGTGGATATTCCTAACGACATCCAAGGTACTTCATTACGCCCGATATGGGACAACAACGGAAAGACTCCGGCTAATTGGAGAAAAGCGGCTTATTACCACTTCTATGAATATCCTGCCGAACATTCCGTAAAACGTCACTATGGTATCCGTACACAAGATTTCAAACTCATCCATTTCTACAACGACATCGACGAATGGGAAATGTATGACATGAAAAACGACCCGCACGAAATGAACAATGTGTATGGAAACCCCGATTATGCTGAACAACAAGCCGAATTGATGCAGTTGCTGGAGGAAACTCAACAACAGTATGATGACACTGACCCGGAAGAAAAGATAAAGGTATTATATAAAGGCGACCGCCGTTATATGGATAGAAAAGCAACTAAAAACAAATAACCATTCATAACAATCATTTTACTATGGATAGAAGAAAATTTTTAAAGAACACTGGTTGGTCTATGCTAGGATTGGCTGCATCAGGCAGCCTTCTGAGTGCCTGCACACCAGGTAGCAAAGAGGCCAAAAAGATAATGCCGTCGGCTAGCAACTTAAAAATGTTTTGGGGCGACTTACACAATCACTGTAATGTAACTTACGGACACGGAGACATGCGCGATGCTTTCGAAGCAGCTAAAGGCCAACTCGACTTTGTCAGCGTTACTCCTCATGCCATGTGGCCTGATATCCCCGGAGCAAACGACCCTCGTTTGAAATGGGTTATCGACTACCATACCGGTGCATTCAAACGCTTACGCGAAGGCAACTACGAGAAATATGTTGCCATGACTAAAGAATACAACAAAGAAGGCGAGTTCCTGACTTTCACCGGTTACGAATGCCACAGCATGGAGCATGGCGACCACGTAGCTCTATGGCACGACATCGACGTTCCTTTGGTGGAATGTACTTCTGTAGAAGACTGGAAACAAAAGCTGAAAGACGAGAAAGTATTCATCACTCCTCACCACATGGGCTACCAGGAAGGATACCGTGGTTACAACTGGAAATGCTTCAGCGAGGGCGACCAGACTCCTTTCGTAGAAATGTACTCACGCCACGGTTTGGCCGAATGCGATATGGGCGACTACCCTTATCTGCATGATATGGGTCCGCGCCATTGGGAAGGAACCATCCTCTACGGCTTGGAACAAGGTCACAAGTTCGGTCTTATCGGTAGTACAGACCAGCACTCCGGCTATCCGGGTAGCTACGGCGATGGTCGTGTCGGTGTTTTGGCATCCTCACTCCACCGCGACAACATTTGGGAAGGTCTTCGTAACCGTCACGTATGCTGCGCTACCGGTGATAAAATCAATATTGATTTCCGCATCAACGATGCCTTCATGGGAGATGTTGTTCGTGGAAACAGCCGTCGCATCTATCTGAATGTAGAAGGCGAAAGCTGTATCGATTATATTGACATCATCAAGAACGGTCGCCTCATCGCCCGCATGAACGGTCCTCAGCTTCCTGTTATGCCGGAAGGAGATACCGTACGTTGCAAGGTGAAGATGGAATTCGGATGGAACCGAGAAGAGAAACCTGTACATTGGCAAGGTAAATTGAGCATTAACAAGGGTACTATCCACGAAGTAGTTCCTTGCTTCCGTGGAGCTGCTTTCACTTCACCACAAGAGGGCGAAACAGAATTCCATACCCATGTAAATCGCATCTTATCGGCCGACAACCAGCAGACAGAACTCGACCTCTACACATCAAAGAACCCCAATACCACTACACCGGCTACACAAGCCGTTATCTTAGATGTAACCATGCCGAAAGACGGAGTTATCACTGCCGAGTTTAATGGCAAGAAATTCGAGCACTCTTTAGGAGAATTGCTCGAAGGTTCTCGTACACATTTCATGATTGGATGGCTGAGCGAAGCTTTGTTGTTCAACCGTGCAATGCCGGAAAGCAGCTTCATCTTCGAACATTACATGGAAGACACCGAGCCTGAACGCGACACCGATTACTATTATGTACGTGTACGTCAGAAAGACCAGCAATGGGCTTTCAGCTCTCCGATATGGGTAGAAAGAGTATAATCCAGTTATACCTTTCTATATAATAAAGCACCGATGAGCACAATTCCATTATTGTACTCATCGGTGTTTGCTAAAGACCCTATTATCTAACACTTAATCATAGAAAACAATATGCTACACGCGATAGGAATAGACTTGGGCGGTACAAATATCAAATACGCCCTTATTGACCAGAATGGAAACTTCTTGTTTTCAGGCAAAATACCTTCACATGCCGACGAATCGGCCGAAGCTGTCATCCGTCAATTGGTATCGGCAGTCAACACCGTAAAAGAATATGCCAACCTCAACAGCTGCCCCATCAAGGGAGTAGGTATCGGTACACCGGGCATTGTGGACTCTACAAACCGTATTGTATTGGGAGGAGCAGAAAACATCAAAGGCTGGCAAGACCTTGCTTTGGCCGATATCATCGAACGCGAAACAGGATTGCCGACTTTGTTAAGCAACGATGCGAACCTGATGGGACTGGGTGAAACGCATTACGGGGCTGGTATGGGCTGTACCCATGTAGTGTTCCTCACAGTAGGTACCGGCATCGGAGGGGCAGTCGTTATCGACGGAAAACTATTCAACGGTTTCGCCAACCGTGGTACTGAGCTGGGCCATGTACCCTTGATAGCCAATGGAGAGCCTTGTGCATGTGGCTCGGTAGGCTGCTTAGAACACTATGCCTCTACATCGGCCTTGGTGCGCAACTTCAAAAAAGAATACGAACGTATCGGTATCGTGTTTGAACATGACGAAGCCAACGGCGAAAAAATTGTAAAACTATATAAAGAAGGCGACTCTATTGCCAAACGTTGTCTGGAAGAACACTGCGACTATTTAGGTCACGGCATTGCCGGATTCATCAACATCTTCAGTCCGCAACGTATAGTCATAGGAGGAGGTTTGTCCGAAGCCGGTGAGTTCTACATCGACATGGTTCGTAAACACGCATTCCGTTACGCAATGGCCGATTGCGCTGTAAACACAACAATTATGGCTGCACAGTTAGGTAACAAGGCCGGTAGCATGGGTGCTGCTTGGCTCGTATTCTCATCCCTCGATTAAAACAAAACAATATGAAAAACAAATATGGTTTATTAACCCTCATCATGATGTTCTGGTTCGTGATTTCTTTCATCACGAACATCTTAGGCCCTCTGATTCCCGATATTATCAATGGATTCAGTTTGGCCAATCTGGCAATGGCCGGCTTTATCCCTACTTTCTTTTTCATTGCTTATGCCATCATGAGCATCCCATCCGGTATACTTATCGACCGTTTTGGCGAGAAACCCGTCTTATTTTTAGGCTTCTTAATGCCTTTCATCGGCACAATCTTGTTTGCTTGTATGCCCACCTACCCCATGCTGCTGGCTTCTTGCTTTATCATCGGCTTGGGCATGGCCATGTTGCAAACAGTGCTCAATCCCTTGCAACGCGCTGTCGGTGGTGAAGAGAACTATGCATTTATAGCCGAATTGGCTCAATTCATGTTTGGTATCGCTTCATTCATCAGCCCATTGGTCTATACCTTTTTAATCAAACGCCTCTCACCGGAAACCTACGAAGCCGGTAAGAATCTGTTTATCGATTCATTGGCTGCTGTCACTCCTACTGATTTGCCTTGGGTGTCACTCTACTGGGTATTCAGCTTTATCTTGTTGATTATGCTGATTGCTGTATCAATGTCGCGTTTCCCACGTATTGAGTTGAAAGATGATGAAAAGGCCGGAAGCGGTTCTTCTTACATTGAACTGTTCAAGCAACCGAAAGTATGGTTATTCTTCCTCGGCATCTTCTGCTATGTAAGCACCGAACAAGGCACCAGCATCTTCATGAGTACCTTCTTGGAACAATACCATGGAGTAGACCCACAAGTGGCCGGTGCACGTATTGTCGGCTATTTCTGGGGAAGTATGACAGTAGGCTGTCTCTTCGGTATGTTGCTACTCAAACTCTTCAATAGCAAGCACATCTTGGTATGCTCCGGTCTGTTAACCATCGTCCTGCTGCTTCTTTCGCTCTTCGGACCATTGCAAGTAGCCGAATTTACTTTCCCGGCCATCGGTTTCAGTATTTCTATGATGTTCTCCATCGTATTCTCATTGGCTTTGAACTCAGCATCAAAGCACCACGGTTCGTTTGCCGGAATCCTTTGCTCAGGTATTGCCGGAGGTGCAGCCGGTCCACTCATCGTCAGCTCCATTGCCGATGCCACCAACCTACGTATAGGTATGCTGTTCATCTTAGTCTTTGTCAGTTACATCACCACCATTGGCATCTGGGCACGTCCGCTTATCAATAACAAGACCGTGAAACTCAGCGAACTATTCAAGAAAAACTAATTCCGAACTTTCATCCACAATTTCAGAATAAGAAGATGAATAAAAAATCGATTGTATTCCTGCTGAGTTGTCTGTGGCTGGCTTTTCCGTATGCACAAGCACAAAAAAGCATCATGCACCTGACGCAACCCACGCTGATGCATGAAGTACGTGCTACCGCCTCACCTTACGACGGACAACACCTCAGCATGAACCCACCCCACTTCATGTGGCCGGACAAATATCCCCATTTGGGAGCTGTACTCGATGGAGTGGAAGGGCACGACTACAAGCCTGCCGTAACCTACCGCATCCGCATTGCCAGCGATAAGGATTTCACACGCGATGTGATTACAGCAGAGCGTCATTGGGCCTTCTTCAACCCATTCAAGGTATTCCCCAAAGGCACCTATTATTGGCAACACGCCTACGTAGCTCCCGACGGAACCGAAGAATGGTCGCCCGTATATCATTTTGTAGTCGATGAAAAAGCCCTCACTTACAACCCACCTTCGTTAGAAACCGTACTCAGTCGCCTCTCGACATCTCATCCACGCATCTTGCTTGATGGTAATGAATGGAGTGCTATCCGCGAGCGCAACCGTAACAACCCGGAAGCCCGGACATACATTGCCAAAGCCGAGAAGTGTTTCTCTCGTCCACTGAAGCCTCTGGCCGAAGAAATCGATACGACCCAAGTAGTGAAACTGACCAATATCGTACAGTATCGTTCGGCTCTTATCCGTGAAGGACGTAAAATCGTAGACCGCGAAGAAGCCAACATCGAAGCATTGGTACGTGCCTACCTGCTCACGCTCGACACCCGCTACAGCCGCGAAGCGATAAACCGTCTTTCAGAAATCATCTCATGGAAAGAAAGCAAATACTTTGCGGGAGACTTCAACCTGAGCACCATCCTCTCCATGAGTACTTCGGTGTATGACGGTTGCTACGATGCCTTGACTCCGACCGACCGTCAGCTGCTCTTGCAGACCATCCGCGAAAACGGAAGTAAATTCTACGAAGAGTATGTCAACCACTTGGAGAATCGCATTGCCGACAACCATGTATGGCAAATGACCTATCGCATCCTCTCTATGGCAGCCTTTGCCACATACGGTGAGATAGACGAAGCCTCCACTTGGGTGGACTACTGCTACAACGAATGGGTATCGCGCCTGCCAGGTCTTAACACCGACGGCTCTTGGCACAACGGTGACTCTTATTTCCAAGTAAACTACCGTACACTGATTGAAGTACCTGCATTCTATTCGCGTATCAGTGGATTCGATTTCTTTTCCGACCCCTGGTACAATAACAATGCTCTGTATGTAATCTATCATCAGCCGCCTTTCTCACATGCAGGCGGACACGGTAACTCGCACGAGAACAAGCACACCCCTACAGGTGCTCGTGTAGGATATGCCGAAGCTTTGGCACGTCAATGCAACAACCCATGGGCAGCTGCCTATGTCCGTTACATTCTGGAGCGCGACCCGGACATTCTGAACAGTGCTTTCGAAGCCAAACCTGCCGACCTGCGTTGGTATCGCTGCATCACTCCGAAGGCCTTCCCGACCGAAATACGTACGCTCGATGAACTTCCTTCTTGCAAGGTATTCAATGAGAATGGCGTAGCCACTATGCACAGCCATCTGGGCGACCCTTCACACAATGCAATGCTTTCGTTCCGTTCCAGCCCCTATGGTTCCACCTCTCATGCACTGGCCAACCAAAATGCGTTCAACACCTTCTATGGCGGAAAACCCATTTTCTATAGCAGCGGACACCGCACCGGTTTTACCGACGACCACTGTATGTATGCCTACCGCAACACCCGAGCTCATAACAGCATCCTGGTAAACGGTATGGGACAAGCCATCGGCACAGAAGGATACGGCTGGATACCTCGTTTCTATGAAGGAGAGAAAGTCGCTTATTTTGTAGGCGATGCATCCAATGCCTACGACACCATCAGTTCCGCTCTGTGGTTAGAACGTGCTCGCCTGTCGGGTACAAAGTTTACCCCCGAAAACGGATGGGATATAAACCGTCTGCGCTTGTTCCGTCGCCATGTTGTCCAATTAGGTAATACCGGTCTGGCTATGCTCTACGATGAGCTGGAAGGCAAAGAACCTGTCACTTGGAGTTACCTGCTACACACCACCGAACAGCCGATGCAAATTGGCAACGAGGCAGATGGCAGCCTGCGTATTCAGGGATTCAACTCGGCAAAAGGCACTTCTGTAGCCCACCTTTACTGCTCAGAGAAGATGACCACTGCAGTGACCGATACCTTCTTCAGCGCTCCGGTCAACTGGAAAGCTGCTACCGACAAGAAAGGTAAGAAGATTCGCTACAAAAACCACTGGCATTTCTCTGCTACCACCCCCAAGGCATCGGCAGCCCGCTTCCTCACCATCTTGGATACCCATGGTGAAGAGCGTACAGACCTGCCCGTCGTGCGCGAAGGCGATACCTTCCAAGTGGGCGACTGGACTATCCGTTGCAATCTGCAAGCAAACGGCACCGCTTCGTTCCGGGTAGAGAACAAAAAAGAGAAAGTATCAGTGACTTACGATGCCGGTAAAAAACAAGGCAAGACCTTGATAACAGATAACGTAAACGGCAAAAAAGTAAACAAACAGCTGAGCGACTATCTCCCCGACTTCGAAATCTAAGTCGACCCCTATAAAACGACTAAAGCGCCTCTTACTCCAAGTCCTGTAAGAGGCGCTTTTTATTACCAGTTATCTTATACTCAACCGAAACTCTTCTCCTAAAGCGAACAGAAGAAAGAGACAAACATGGGCACGCTCAAATCAATGAGGATGCCATGGAAAATAGCGACCGGAATCATATCCTTGCCGGAATAGCGTGTAATGGACGGCAGAAGTACATCCATCGAATTGACCCCGGCTGCAGAAATAGGAGCCAACGTACCGAAATGACGACGGATAAGCGGAGCACCCAACAGGGCAATCATCTCCCGAAACACATTCGCCAACAAAGCAATAGTACCCAACTCGGTAGCCAACTGCAAGCCCACCGTAGGTTCCTTAAACTGAGTAATCAGAATAGACGACAACGAATAATAAGCAAAACCGCTACCCACTGCCATACAGTCGAACACACTCCAACGGCTCAGCAACAGACTTGCCATAGCCGAAAACAGCAGTGTCCCCGACACCGTAGCCAGTGGTACCAACAACATCTTGAGGCGAATGCAACGCACAATCTCCTTCAGATTCTTGTTACTTCCGATACCGATACCCACCTGAAACATCAGCGCATAAAGCACATAAACCGAAAAATGATGCACATCGGCCTGCACATGCAGCAAACCTCCCAGCAAACATCCGGCACAGAAAAAAGCCACAACTGTCAGACTGCCTTTCATCGACGACCTCCTTTCTTGAAAAAGAAATGATACACTGCAGCTGAAGCCAGCAAACTACCCAGCACACTTAAAGATGCCAAAACCGCAGCCTGCCAGCCAAAACGGCCTAAATTGTCAACAATCAGCCGATTGGAGCCAATGGAAATGCCCAATACAAACAACAGCACAAAGATAGTGAGCGAAGTGGTTCTATCCACTTTCTGCAAGAAATTGACCTCACGAAACAAATAGCCGACACCAATGCCGGTAAACATCATACCTATAATTGAAAACATACTTACCTATAATTAAAAAAC
>DYCT01000259.1:1873-3084 GCA_019417975.1 Bacteroides sp. | reverse complement strand
GTATTATCTGGAGGCATCCGACGGACGTCGATTCCGTCTGAAGTTTGATTGTAAGCAATGTATGATGCAGGTATTGAAAGAAGATGCATAAGCATGTGTGGATGATATTGGGTATTGGGTTGCTGTTGTTGACTTCGTGCGTATACAAGCAACCGGACTTGTCGGGTTGGGATATTCCGGCTCATACCAAAGATTCGTTGCTCTTTTTGCATAAGCATCATTATTCTTTCAATGCTAATTTTGAAGTGATAGCCGATTCGTTGTATTTAGAACAGTTGCCACTAAAAGAGAAGGTGAGTAAGGTTTATAAAGGCGATTGCCTGGTGGTGGCTGAGTTTAAAACGAAGCACAGCGATGAGGCTGATACGGTTTGGGTAAAAGTGGCGCACAATCAGGAAGTGCAGGGATGGATACTTGAATCGGAATTGCTAAAACATACAGTGCCTTCTGATTCCATCTCACAGTTTATTCATTTGTTTAGCAGCAAACACTCTGTTTGGTTTGCTGTCGTTTTAATCGCATTCTTGATATACGTGTTGGTGCGAGGCATCCGAAAGAAACAAGTGAAGTTAGTCTATTTTGATGACATCGACAGTGTCTTCCCGATGTTGCTGTGCGTGTTGTTGGCTTTCGCTGCAATGCTTTATGGAACGATGCAGAGTTTCTATCCAGAGACATGGGAACATTTTTATTACAATCCGAATCTGAATCCGTTTGAATTGCCATTGCTGTTAGGGCTTTTTGTTGGCAGTGTGTGGTTGATTATCGTAGTGGCTTTGGCGGTACTCGATGATTTGTTTCATCAGGTGTCAGTTTCTACAGCAATTTTCTATCTGTTGGGCCTTTCGGCTGTATGTGTTTTCTGCTATCTGTTTTTTATTTATGCCACTGCTTTTTATGTGGGCTATAGCTGCTTTATACTGTTGGTAGTCCTGTTTGTGTGGCATGTGCGTAAACATATAGGCATCTATCGTTACCGGTGCGGATGCTGTGGAGCAAAGTTGCGTCATAAAGGGGAATGTCCTCATTGTGGTGCGATGAATGTATAGGGAAAAAGGAAGATGCCGGTCTATTCGATACGTGTCGCTCCGGTGGTGGCATCGGTATGTGTGGCGCTATAGGGCAGGAACTGGGACGAAGGAGTGTTGCAGATTTCGCAAGCCGATGTGGTGGTTCCGATAAAAAGATTACCGCAGGTAGGGCATACGAGA
>DYCT01000259.1:0-1863 GCA_019417975.1 Bacteroides sp. | reverse complement strand
GCCAATACAGGGCGGTTGTCGATATTCCCTAAAAGATAGGTGTAGATGCGCTGTAGGTTCTCGCTGATTTGCTTTGATTCTTGGAAAAGTTGTGCAATTTGTTTCTTTTTGGCTGCTTTGGTTCGAACTATGAAATCAAAATCGTATGTATTACTCATTGTTTGTTCAAACATCAGGCACTTTTTGATGTTGTGTTTTGTGTCTGATAATGTGTCGAGCAGGAAAGGAGATGGGGTATAGACCGACTGTTGCAGACTTCTTAATGCGGTCTGCTGTCTGTCTACTACGATAGACTTTGATTGAGACACAGCCTGAAAGAATGCTTCTATAGGGAAGATTTGGTCGGTTGCTGCTTGGCGAGCCATTGAGTCTGCTGCAAGGCCGGCATACATTTCTTGCTCAATGGCTGTCTGTAAATCTTGTACCACTGTTTGTGGAACAGGAGTACAAGCTATAAAAAAAATCGGCAGGAACAGTCGGAAGCAGAACTGTTTCATGAAAAATGTTTTTGTGTGGTTATCTCACCGGCTATTGAAATATTCATCAGTTCGCGTATTTCCTGATTGTTGAATCCATGCCCCAAAAGGAACATCAGTTTTGCCAAAGCGCTTTCCGGTGTACTATCGTATCCGCTGATAACTCCGGCTTCAATCAGATGATAACCTGTCTCATACCGTTCCATTTCCACTGCACCACTGGCACATTGAGTGATGTTGACGATGATGATGCCACGTTCTGTAGCCTCTTTCAGTTCACGGATAAACCATTCCTTTTGAGGAGCATTGCCCGAACCGAATGTTTTGAGCAACACAGCCTTGATGCCCGGAATATGTAGGATGGAGGAGACGACATTCTCCTGTATGCCTGGAAACAAGGTAAAAATCACTACGTTTGTATCGAACAGATAATGAGGTTTGAATACCTTATTGGGGTCAGGTTTGTGAATAAGGTGCGATTCGTATTTGATGTGGATACCAGCGTGAGCCAGATTAGGATAATTATAAGAACGGAAGGCATTGAAGTTCTCCGCATTTATCTTTGTGGTTCGGTTGCCTCGCATCAGTTGGTTTTCAAAGAAAATACATACTTCCGGTACAATGGGAGTGCCGTCGGGATGTTGTGCAGCTGCTATTTCTATGGCAGTTATCAGATTTTCCTTGCCGTCTGTGCGGAGTACACCAATCGGAAGCTGTGAACCGGTAAGGATGACGGGTTTGGCCAGATTCTCAAGCATAAAGCTCAATGCAGAAGCCGTATAAGCCATTGTGTCAGTGCCATGAAGGATGACAAAGCCATCGAAGTTGTCGTAGTTATAGCTGATGATTTTTACTAGTTTGGCCCAATGAGATGGGTTCATGTCGGATGAGTCAATGGGCGGATTGAATTGATAAGACGAAATACGGTAGTTGAATCGCTTTAATTCAGGAATATGCTGCATCAGGTGGTCGAAGTTGAAATTCTCTAACGCACCGGTTTCCTGATTCTTTATCATGCCAATGGTACCTCCGGTATATATCAATAGTACAGAGGGGTATCTTTTTTCTGTCATCCTTTTAGTCTCCTATGTTAAGCTTCTAAAACACAAATATAGATATAAAAAGTGAATATGAAAGGATTTGTCATGAAAAATAAGGAAGGTGAAGAATAGGATTGACTGGCGACTCCTTTCCTCTGTTTGTAGCTGCAATTGGTGAATTTCGGTTGGTTGTGGTTTTCGGCAAATTTTCAAGTATCTGTTTGTTCTGATAAAAATATTTTAGTACGTTTGTGAACGTTTGCCGATTTTACAAGCAATACTATCGGTGATTTTTTTTATTGAGAACTAATATACAAATTACTAACTTATAAAATTGAATGTTATGA
>DYCT01000258.1:1909-3087 GCA_019417975.1 Bacteroides sp. | reverse complement strand
GAACAAACGGTTCAAATGTTCGGGAGCTACCCCTACTCCGGTATCGGAAAAACTAAAATAATAGAACTTATCGTCTTCGCGAAAACATTTCACAACAACATGAATACCGGTACCGGCATAAGCAATGGCGTTGTCCATCAAGTTGCGGAATATAGAATAAATCAACGAAGCATTGCCAGACACAACGAGTTTATCGGGCAAGAGGTTACAAACCTCTATCTGACGTTCATCAAGCTGCAAAGCTACCTCACCTAATATTTTACGCATCGTAGCTGCTATATCCACCTCTTCACGGTCAATCAGAGAAGGAGCCTCATCCATCCGCGTAAGTACGGATATATCACGCAGCAAACTGGCCAACCGATTGCTTTGGGCATAACAACGCTGCAAAAAAGTTTCCAGCTTATCGTATGGCATATTCGGAGTGCTTACAATCGTCTCCAGATAGCCCTGAATACTGCTGACGGGGGTCTTCAATTCATGCGCTATGTTCTGGGTTAGCTGTCGTTTTAACCTGCTTTGCTGTTCTTCCTGCGTAATGTCGTTGATGGAAATCTCAAAGCTCCGGTCTTGAAACAAGATACACTCCACATTGAAGATACGTCCGCCCTTGTCTATAACCATCGACTTGCGTTTCTCACTATTACGCTCTGAGCAAGTTTGGTTACGGCCAATAAAATGAACAATGTCGGCAAATTCGGGAATGGAGAACACTTCTTCAGTAGTAGACAAATTTCCATCGGATACCAAATTGATATACTGTATAAACAGGTTATTGACCAGAATCTCTTTACGCTGTGCATCGAAAATGCCTAACCCTTCGTGCGAAATCTGCAAGTGAGTAATCAGTTTCTCACGCTCAATGTATAAAGCCTCTTTGGTGCGATGAAGGCGTTTATAAATCTGTATGATATGCTGCGAAATATCTCCTAATTCATTGTGAGGAAAACTGCTGACATCTGTATCAATGGGCTCATTACGGTCGGCACTGAGAGCAAAGCGTTGCAACTGTTGGATAGCTGTCCCCAACTTTTGTGTAAATGTATAGAAAACCAATGTCAGTATCAGCATCATCATAATGGCAAACCACATAAAATGACGGTCGGCCTTCAAGTTATTCACCAAGCTGACATCATAGGGCAATGCACTTCGAAGTATAAACTTCCCGGGATAATACT
>DYCT01000258.1:0-1899 GCA_019417975.1 Bacteroides sp. | reverse complement strand
ATAGAAATAAGAAGCCCCCATATTGTCCGACAAACGATTTACCGCATACCCACTTCCGTCGTGTAAAGCTTTCTGCACCTCTATACGCGTCAAGTGATTGTCCATACACGAAAGGTCACGCTTATCGCTATCGTACATCACCTTGCCAACTGTGTCAATGACCGTAACACGCAGTTGGCTGATGGAATGCAGACCGATGTATTTGTCCAACGTCCGTTGTACTGAATCGGTTGCAATATCGGTCACAGCATAATCGGACAGTAACTCATACAGACGATCGTTATAATCCTGCAAACGCGAATTCAATAATTCCGTCTTATAAGCGGTCTCACGCTGATACTGATAAGCTATAAAGCAAGCTGAAAACGTGAAAAACAGCAAGAGGACAGAAACAAACAGTTTCCAGTGAAACGGGAAGAATATTTTCTGCATGAGTTTATCACATTATAATAAGGTAAGAACCGTCAATCATCGCACTCAAAACAATAGCCATAACCCAATCGCGTGACGATGCATTTGCCATAGGCTCCTATCTTTTTACGCAAGCGGGTGATGTTAACATCAATGGTACGGTCCAATACAAAGACTTCATCGGTCCATACCTTCGAAAGAATGTCTTCGCGCGAAAACACCCGTCCTTTATTCTGTAGAAGAAGAGAAAGAATCTCAAACTCTTTTTTGGTTAGTGCCATCTCTTGTCCGTCAATACATACTTTCTTTTTACTCCTATCCAGCAGTAATGTCTTGTAAACAATACGGTCGGGAACAGCCTCCTTTTGTTCTGTCTGCGTACGTCGCAACACAGCCTTCACACGAGCCAATACTTCTCGAAGCGAAAAAGGTTTCGATATATAATCGTCAGCCCCCAGGTTAAATCCGGTTACCGTATCATTCTCTGTATCCTTGGCGGTAATGAAAATAATGGGGATATGTGCCGTATCCTTATTCTTTTTCATCATACTGGCCATCTTGAAGCCTGAAATCTCACCCATCATTACATCCAGCAACAATAAGTCGTAATCGGTCAGATTCATCTTCAGAGCCTCTTCTGCCGAATTGGCTGTATCGACCCAATAACCTTCATTCTCTAAATTGAACTTAAGAATCTCACACAAATCCTCTTCATCGTCAACGACCAAAATACGATAATCATTCATCTTATTTCCGATTTTATTGATATGACAAAACTAACAATCTTTCTGAAATGCAGTGCAAAGATGACGTGAATTTATTACGAGAGAATGAAACAGGTATTACAATTCGGTTTCAATCCCTATTTATTTCGCTCTCCTTAGAATATATATATATCCTTGGCAAAATGAAAAAACAGCAACATGCGTTCTACAAAAACAGTTCATCGATTTGGTTCCCTTTAATAAAAAAGACTAAAAAAAAGAGGAAAAATGACATCTTACCACTGTTTACACGCCGACAATAACTATTTTTGCTATAGACTTAAAAAGACTTATTTATGGAAAGAGAGAGTAAGGTACATCAAATAAACTTCAATAAAAATTCGGATATATTTGACTATGTCGATGAAGATATCGCTATTCTTTTAGAAATAAATAAAGCTTCCAGTTTTGATATCGTACGATTCAACAACTTGGTGATTCTGTTCTGCACGAAAGGAAGCATTGAACTGACCGTAAACTCCATCGACCTATGCATAAAGGAATCTGATATTCTGGTATGCCGTCCATTCTCCATTGTAGAACAAAAACAACGTAGCAACGATTTTCATGGAAAAGTTCTTTCGCTAAGTACTCATATTCTGAAAAACATTGTACATACGGGGAAAGACACACTGGAAAAAGCTTTCTACATCAATCAAAACCCGGTCATTCATATTGAAGGCCCCGTGAAAGAGTTCGTCAATTGCTACGATCAGTTTATCAA
>DYCT01000257.1 GCA_019417975.1 Bacteroides sp. | reverse complement strand
TATATATGTTTAATCATGATTATTTGTTTATTACACTTTTGAAAAAAGAACTTGCAAAGATAAAAAAAACTCAAACTGCCCCAAGCCTTTTTACACTTTATATCTGTTTCTGTCACAAACGTGAGTTAATACCCAAGAAAGATCTTTCTTCCGAACAGTTTTGGTTGGCAAGACGTATCCTCTGAGGTATACCCTTGAGTATTATTTCCACTTTCATGTCAGCAGGGAACAGCATATCAATTAACTGATTTACGATTATCCTGCTTGTTCCACCTTCTAGAAATTCCGCTATTCGTTTCTGTGGAATATCTTCAACATACAGTTTTGTATCATATAGACCGTCCCTATAGCTGTTGCCCAAGACGAGATTTTCTCCAATACGCATTGCCCCGAGCTTATAGATGTGTCTACTGTTATGGATGTTGGTTATAGCCTCTATCCGTATAGGCAATCCAAGAATCAATGTCATAGCCTTGCTGATATTTTTTTCATGCCCTCTTATACGATGAAGTATCGGTAACATTTTCATGAATATCGTTGTCTGTTGAAGCGACAATAGCCGCACCAGTGGCCAATAATTCACAAACAAGCTTGCAAAATCAGAATAGACATTTTTGTTGTCTACACGTCTTTCCAGCAGCTGCATTTCCACTTTTGCCTGGTCTATCTCATTTTCGTACAGGGAAAAGAACTTTCGTATCTTCTTCTCCTGAATCCGGTTTTCTCGCACACGCTGTACCATGGCTTCTATATCTTCTACAGGGAGCTGCCGTCCATCAAAAAACACTCCTTCTGGCAATATGTCGAACAGACCTTTACGGTTGACAAATATTTTCAGATAGTCCGATGTATCCTTCTCCGGCTTATAATGTAATTCTGCACTGTCGATGTCTTTCCCTACACCGGCTCGCTGTTCGCCTTTACGTACAATTTGTATATCTCCGTAACTTACTCCTTGCTCAATGAGTGCTGCTAAAATAACTTCCGCAAGAAAGTCTGTATCCAGTGTATTGGCATTTTGCAGATGATTCTGGACTATTTGCATGTTAATATCATTCATGATCAGCCTGCTTTTTCTATAAAAATACGATAATTGAATCTGTCAAGCGAACGACTGCTCAAGCGGTTCTCCAAATCTTCTACCATAAAATCCAAGTCTCTCTCTTCATCTTTCCTAAGTGTCAGGTAAATGTCAATGGAGCGTACCAGACCTTCATGAGGCCGTGAGCTTACCATAGTTCCGTGTTCTATGCGAATATTCTGTAAATGTGTTCCAAGTTCTTTCCGACAGAAGTTCAAGATGTCAGTTTTCGTCACAATCCTGTCGCGAGTGGTCAGCGCATACTTGTACATGTCGAAACGATTGGCCGATATGGGTATGCTTTTCCCACCCCGTGTCGTGGTAAGCATAAATATGCTATCTCTCTTCAGACTGGAATCTTCCAACTGCATCAGCGAAGTGCCTACAGGTAAATCATTGGCTGCCTCACAGCTGCTCGTATAATAGTCCACATACAGCATTTCAGCTTTTTCCGACAAATCGACCAGTAAGTAGGAAAGTGAACCGGTAGCGGATTGTATGTCTTTTATCATTCGTTCCATATGGTTTAGCAGACTGTCCATCTCCTGTATTTCGCTTGAAAACGTATCCCTTTCAAGCGAAGCTATGAATGCTCCTCTGTCTTGCAGCAAATCAAGTACTCTATACAAGTATTCTTTTACTTCACGCGAATTCATCCGTTCACATCCTCCTCGACGGATTACATAAGTATTGCTTCGTTCCCCTTTTCCTCCATAAGGTATTTCAGTTTATTTCCTATCCATGATGTCCGATACCGAGGCTACCGAATAAAAGTGTTCTTCTTCTCCAGTGGGTAGGGGAATCACGGCTGTCAGGTCATTAACCTTCGAAATGAAGTGCTTTAAACGCTTATTTTGAACAATTATGGCATTCATGCATACTTTCAGCTCATCCAGACAGTCCGGGGTGAAGTTGGAAGGAAACTTTACCCTGAACCAAAACAATGGTTCGCTGTCTTCGAACAGACTTGCGGGGTAATGTTCCATTATTTCTTCCGGCAATACGGATTTTAATTTTACATCCATTTGCAACGGACTTGCAATCCTTACAAACTGATTGCTGTATGAAGTCAGAATATCATGTTCTATTTCCTGTTCTATATTACACATCGAGAACAAGGTTTCAGGATTGTCCGATTCCTCTTCTTCTGGCAGCCCATGCTGAATGCTCAATGGCATTCCGCAAAAGCTCCATTTGGAGTAAGCAAGCAGTGAATATAGACTTTGCCTGTTTTCTCGGAAAGGCATTTCAAAATAGAACGGAAGATTTTCCAGCTTCTGTATTCTTTCGTCCATTTTTACGCCAATCCAGATTGTATGGTTATATAGTCCAGCCATGTTCAAAGGGGCACGGTAAACCAACTCTTTAGTCATGGTTGCATCCAGTTTGTATAGATCTCCACTACATATCAGTTTGCGTACGTCACCATTATATAATACAGTATTCTTCACCGGATAAAGGCTGAGTTTCCCCTTCTGTCTGTCTTTACCGAACGGTAGGTTGGCAAAGAAGCCTGTATCCCGTGTGATTTCCGCCTTTGCTATATCATTGGGAAGGGCATGGCATACTCCGTGTGCCGGATGCACATGTACCAGCGTGTCAGGTGTCAGCATGTTTGCTATCTTGTCCAGCATACGGTTGTGGCTGTCCTCTATTTCGTGCGACAGGCCGAACAGCTCGCTGGAGAGTGCTTCGAGCAGCAGCTTTACCAGCGGATCAAGATTCTCCACCTTCTTTACACCCCAGTAGTTCATCGCATGGCGATACATACGGGTCTTGATGGCTTCTTTGCTGTAATTCTGGGTATTCATCTTTATTTCATTTTTAATAGAGAAACTTTTTCATACAATCTTTTTTATTATTAGATTCTGTAAAATTATTAAATTTTACAAGAGTATTATTTTTATCTAAACTTTTTATTCTGATTTCCTGAGCGTATCTTTTTGTTGTTTCAGCGAGTCCTCTCTTTCTTTGATGTACTCTTCGCATAAAGGTAGTAAAATATTTGCT
>DYCT01000256.1 GCA_019417975.1 Bacteroides sp. | reverse complement strand
CTACATTTATGTGCAAAAATAAACAAATTTGTAGACACAGCCAAACAAATAGTCTGTTATATTTGATTGGGAATGAGACGGGCGTGTTCCGAGGACAGAATGGGTACATAGACTAATTATCAGCCATGTTGGTTTTCCTGAATCCTCTATATTGGGATAATTCGCATCTAATCGCTTTTCTGGTCGTTTCTAGTCGGATAGTTAGTTTATCGTTTTTGGGAGATATTTCTGATTCCATATTCTTTCGCCAGCCACAGAATATTATCGTCCAACTGATTAACATAAGTTCAAAAGCTACAACTTTAACGGCAAAATTCATTGTGGTTCGCCTAATTTATCGTACCTTTGTGATCTAATATAAAGAATAACAATGCAAAGAAACAAAATGAACATATTATCTATAACAACCGCAATTCAGAGTAATAAACGCGCTGAATCTGTGTCGAGTGTTCATGTTTCACGCATTGAACCTCGTATAACAAACACTTTCCAACGAACATAGCAAGTACATTATCGTACTTTGAGAGAATAGAAACTGAATAGTTGGAGAGTCCTTACCAAACTTTCCAACTATTGTTTTTTATGCCCATTTGTGACAGTCGCCTTTATGATGCTCTTCTGCCATTTCCGTCTGATGGGCTGTGGGTAACCAGATTATTAACGTGCAGTGATGCACATAAATTGAGAAGAAATGAACTATAAATTTGATGGCAGCAAAGTGTTCTTTACATCTGACACCCATTTTTATCATGGGAATATCATTCGTTTCTG
Organism: Bacteroides sp.; assembly: GCA_019417975.1. Lineage (GTDB taxonomy): Bacteria > Bacteroidota > Bacteroidia > Bacteroidales > Bacteroidaceae > DYCT01. The sequence goes on along the minus strand of DYCT01000256.1, from coordinate 2,347 downwards.
CAACAGACCGTTTAAGGATGTGGAAATGATGAATGAGACTATAATCTCCAATTGGAATGATACAGTCGGTCAGGATGATATCGTTTTTCATTTGGGCGATTTCTGTCTTGGCGGTTCAGCCGAATGGACTAAAATCCTTAACAGGTTGAACGGTAAGATATATCTGATTATGGGCAACCATGATTTGAAGAATATACGCCAAGGCTACATTGCCAGATTTGAATATATGGCTATGCAGATGCACATAGAGGTCGGTAAGCAGAGGATATATTTGAATCATTATCCCTTTCTATGCTTTGATGGAGGATACAAAGATGTGTGGCAACTTTTCGGACATGTTCACACAAGAAAGAATAACACTGGAATAGACGCTGCTCGGCTTCAGTATCTCTATCCAACACAATATGATGTAGGAGTTGATAACAACAACTTTATACCCGTATCATTTGAACAGGTAAAAAGGAGGATTGAAAAACAAGTAGAGCAATTTCATAAGAAATAAAAAAGGAGGTTTAGGCATGAGTGAATATACAACGGTCTATTTAAGACACAAAGAAATGCCTTTGTTGAAAAACAAAGAGTATCCGTCTCATGAAGAATGTCAAATTCTTTCCAAAGAAGATTTAATGGAAGTCATTTGCGAAATAGATGAGTATAACAAACAGGTTGCAAAGTCCTTGGGGTGTAAATTGTTCTATCTTTCTACTACCCCAAGCCGGGAATTGACTGTGCTTCCATATAGTCCATCTCCAAGTGTGCTTACAAATATCCTACTTGAGGAGGTTTTATGCTTTTACAAAGAAGAAATCGAGCATTGTAAAAAGGCTATTGCAAAGAATAAAGAAGATATTGCCAAATTGGAAGTACGAATAACCAAAACGACCATCGATTTGTACGATAAAATCAACAAGGAGATAGACAACTGCTATGAAAACATAGACTTTGAGGAAGAAGAACTTGAACACTATCAATTCCTGTATAATAAATTTTCTTTCTTGGAAGGTATTATTGAAAATGAATCGAATTCAAAGAATTATGAACTGATTTATACAAAATATTAATAAACAAAAGATTATGAAGATACAATATATGAGCGACCTGCATTTGGAGTTCAGTGACAACAGCAGGTGGTTGAAGTATAATGAATTGCCAGTAACGGGTGATGTTCTGGTTCTTGCCGGAGATATATTCTATTTGAAAAACAAGGTTGCACCTTTGAGCAATTTTTGGAAATGGGCATCTGCAAATTATCGGCAAGTGCTCATTGTGCCAGGAAACCATGAGTATTACAATTATTGTGATGTGATGGACAAGGGATTGCAATGGAAATGGTTGTTCAAGAACAATGTAGGATATTATCAGAATCAAGTACTGCGGATAGATGACACCGACTTTATCATTAGCACTTTGTGGTCTCAAATACCTCCACCTGACGAGTATTTTGTGTGGAAAGGCATGAATGACTTTCGGCAGATAATGTATAATGGCAAATTGCTCCAAACAGAGGAGTTCAATCAGATGCACAGCTTCTGTTTGGATTTCATCAAACAAAGTCTGGTGGAAACCACCGCCAAACACATTGTGGTAATAACGCATCATCTTCCCACATTGGAGGTCGTTGCACCTTACCATAAAGGTTCAGTGTTGAATAGTGCATTTGCTACCGATTTGAACCAGCTTATAACCGACAATCGCATTGATGCGTGGATTTACGGACATTCCCACACCAATATTGATGCTGAAATAGACGGTACGAAGGTCGTGTGCAATCAAATGGGATATGTTTTTGAAAACGAACATATCGCCAATGGTTTTGATTCAGGTAAGTACCTTGTCTTGTGAAATGCGTAAGCTAATCAGCAATACGCTTTAAAGCCTCAATATATCATAAACAAAAATACGCCTGTTTGCATATTATTATATGATATATTGTGGCTTAACACTTTCAGTTATTCGAAAATTTCCAATAACAGAATTTTTGCTTGCCCCAAAAAAGATATAACTCCACTCTCAACTTGACTTTAATGACCGTTATTATACACGGGCAATAAAATCAAGTCAAACAGAGGGGAAGAAAAGAAAAAGGCTTCAACTGAATATTTCTCTTTTGGTCAGCATACAATATCCGTGAAAATATCTTGCATTTAGTTGACATTATCGACGAAAACATCCCTAAATTTTGTACCTTTGTAACCGATAGGAAACAGGTGAACTTCATTGAGGATGCAATACTTCCTCATAGTTCTGATTCATTGGGAAAAGAGTGTAATACAGCCTTAAAAACAAGTCTAGGAGGCTCAAAAACAACTTTTCTACCGATTAAATTGCAATAGTCTATCATTCAGGC
>DYCT01000255.1 GCA_019417975.1 Bacteroides sp. | reverse complement strand
AGGTAATGACACCTTCCAATGTATGGTGTTTCAGAATATTTTCCTTAAAAGTCTGTTCGTCTTTGGTCTTGCCTGTCATGGACGATTGAGGAACAATTACCGCAGCCCTTGCTCCTTCGGTCAGGGAATCGAGCAAATGCTCCACAAAGGACAATTCATACTGAGACGGATCTGACTTGGTTCCTTGCGAATAAGGAGGATTCATCATGCCAACAGTTGCGCCTTTGAGCTGCACTTGGGCAGGATTTTGTCGGAGAAAATCTTCGCATTTGATATTGCTATTACCATCATCCCGGAGGATCATATTGGTTGCAGCAATAGCAAACATATTGCTCTGGAGTTCAAATCCGTGTAACTGTTTCTTCTTGATGTTCTTTCGCTTGTTCTGATCAGCACCTGCCTTTTCAAGCATGTGATGCATCGCTGCAACAAGAAATCCGGCAGTACCACAACAAGGGTCAAGCACAATATCTGTGGTCTGAATGTTCAGAAGGTCACAGAACAAATCGCAGATATGGCGAGGCGTAAGGACAATGCCCAGTGTCTGACCATCACCGCCAGAATAGCGCATAAATTCGCCATAGAATCTTCCAATGAAATCCTCGCTAGAGCTTCGATACTTAATGTTGTCAAAGACATTCTTCTTCAAGAACTCAGTGTAGAATTTCAGTGGGGTTTTGCCCAGTTTGGCATCAACTTCGTTCAAACGGGCGCTTGTGCGGATGATAGAAAATTCACTCATCAGCTTGTCACGTTTTGCATCAGGCCCAACATTAGATGCTTTGAGGCGACGCTGAATAGCATCGTAAATCAACTGGCCGTCAGTGGTTGTTTCGTCACCGAGCAAATCATCGGGTTTGAAGAACTTGTCATCCAGTGCAAGAAGAATACCGGAGACCACCAAAGGCTTGTCCTGATCCTTCAGGGAGCCATAGGTGCGCAGATATTCGTGCAGTTCCGCCGCATCTTTTAGAATTTCCTCAGTAGTCTTTTCGACATCGGTCTTTTCTGCCAGAACATAACGAGTATAGTATTCGTCGATATTGACAGCGGTGAAGGAGGTAAAAGATTCAATATCAGGGAGCTGCTTATACCCATCTCTATCATCCACATACAGCGGAGTGATTTTATGGTGCTTTTCATCTCCTGAAACACCGATTGCAAAAATCTTATGGAAGCTGCTGTTTTGCGCAATGTGCTTGGCGTAAAAATATGCTCCATTAACAGCGTAATCTGCAATATTTTTCTGATCGACAGAAAGGATTCCTGTATTGCTCAGTTTCTGATGCTTGGTAAGATCAGCTTTGTCCTCAATGACAATAACAAAATCTTTAACAACTGCAACATACTCGGGGTATCCAGCGTTGCCAGTACCACGCTTTGATGCACTCTGCAAAGCGTCATTGATTTCCTTAACATCGCTACCTTGAGCATCATATTTAATTTTGGAGTCATCGAGCTGACGAGCGACCCACAAATCGGTTTTAACTTCTTTCTTTGCCATTTCATTTTCGCCCTTTCTAAGTATCTGTAAGGACATATTGCCTAATTTCTGAGTATCTAACTGAGTTTCTATATCAAGCTTGTATGTTTTTTCTAAAAGAGAATATAGTTTGAAATGTCATCATTAGAAAACCCTATCCATTTCAAGCTCATGCATTTGATCAATTCATCGAGAAGAATCATCAAATATTTGGTGTTGGAGTCATTTTTGAAATCATAGTAATACGCATATCCATGTGCAATAGTACGCCTAATTTCCTTAATTTGATCACTAATCTTCTCTGCAGAAATCTTCGTTCGTGATAGTAATTGTGGGAATTCATTAAACATACATTCCAATTCTTTTTTTAGGGGAAATTTAGGGTTTTGAGCATTCTTGTGATCCAGCTTGTCGAACAAATACTCAAACGCCATAACTTGTTCTACAAATCGCTGCGGTGTATACATGGAGTTAAAATCCCCTAAATGCCCCAGGGGAATGCTTTGTGTTATTTTATTGCCGGAATCTAACGCTATGTTATTTAAGATTTTCGGGATGTATTTCATAACATCAAATTCGTGGAAGAAACCGCCATGCCCACCAACTATATCTTCTGAAATGAGAGGGCAGTAGAACCACCCTGCTTTCAATCCTTGTTTATAAAGTGTAATCCGTTTGAAAGGAACTTCTGCATGGGATGTCATAAACATTGCAAGCCTATGTAGAACATTAGTAATATCATAGCACTCTTGTATCTCGTTGGTGTGTAGTGGCAGAATCAATTCGCACTTTCTGTCGAGGTCTTCCAAAAGCCCGAGTCGGTTATCGTGACCTATCCGGAATTCTAATTCATACTTCTGATCGTTCATACCAAACGGAACCTTATATACAACCTTAGGCTCTATAGCCAAATTGATTCCCGCTCGCACCATGTCAATGTATTCATATTCGCATCTAAAAACTTCATCGAGGGACGGTGATTGAAGGCCTATGGAGTCATACTCTTCATCTTTGTCGAACATATTGATAGTATAGCAACGTAAATAGCAGGTACTGCCTATAGAGTTTTCTACTAAAAAAGTTGCTTTCCGTCCACGAATTCCGATATCAAAACATTGTCCATGCAGGATATAGTTTTCTTTAAAATTATATTCTTTACAAAAATCATCCAGCAGCGAGTCATCCGTAAATAATTCCATGCGGTAGTTTTCGATTACGAATGGTATCTTTCCGTCTCTGAAGAAAATGAAGCCTTTGACCATCATATCACCTTTCTATTTCTTTCATTCTATAGGTCAAATTGTTACTTTTTATATTGATGAACCATTACGGACCAAAGCTATTCTTCTTTTCTAATGCCAATCCAATCAATCTATCTGCTTGATCAGCCATGAACAAAGGGATGTTCAGTACATCATCATCCAGCTTCAGATTATCCAGAGAGAACCGCACACGGAGCTTGACTTGATCCGGAAACAGCTCCTTAAACTTCTTGAGGCTCTTGCTGGTGGTATTGGCCTCAGACTTGACCTCAACAGGGAAAATGTCATTTTCCCGTTGAATGAGGAAATCCACTTCATAAGGTGGATTATTCTGGCTCCAATAACGGGGCATGACTTCAAACTGAGTAATTAAAGTCTGCAACA
>DYCT01000254.1 GCA_019417975.1 Bacteroides sp. | reverse complement strand
CTTTCTCGCTGTTGTTTATTCTGTCCAACAACTTCCTTTTTTAATGGTTGAACTCCTCTACGGTCTTCCGAATCATAAATCGAAAGAACTGATGAAGGAAGTGTGGTAAACTCCAATACAGCCGAAGACGGGATTTGCACACCTTCTACATCTACCTCAGCATGCACACGGACCAAACCAGGCACTTGTGTAGTCCGTAACAATACAGGAGCAGTTCCCCACTGCACTGCACGAGGATTGGTATGTGTGCTTTCATCTGCGACTAAGCGAGCCTCTCCCTCTACATGAAAACGAATGTGATAATTATTCAGACGCTTCACCTGCCCATGTTCATCCACAACTGAAGCAACAACCGCTACCAAATCGGAACCATTGGCAATAGGAGTTACATCCTCATCATCCAAATGCAACATTATTTTTGCCGGTCGTCTGGAAGGATAACGTTTATCCTCTGCTACTTTCCTTCCATTCTGATAACCCTCTGCCAATAAAAACACTTCACTCTGACGTCCTTTGCGCGACAAAGCTTTATCGTCCATAAAATGGTAAACCCCTTTGAACGTAATTACCGGTGATGGCATTCCTTTCACATTTTCCCGATAATACACATATGTTTTCCCATCTTGAAAGACAGTCAATCTCACCTCTTCACAGTTAGAATAAACCGTAACATCCTCAGGAGAGAAAGGAGTCATCTCATGAGCAATGTATACCATAGGGCCACTCTCTGCTTGAATATTCAAAGAATCTACCGGTCGCTGCGCCTTAAACATATAATAAGCATACTTAGGTTGACGGAATGCATCCATCAAACCACCATAGAATGGGTCGGGATGATAGCCTCGCTGATGGTCAAACGAATGCCATAAACAACCACCTACATGCTGTCGAGAGGTCTGCCACAAAGAATTATAACAAGTTCCTCCATACGAAGGCTGTGCATAATGTTCTGCTTGCACCAACATCGGGACTTCTCCCCATGCACGATTGACACGGCTTGTAGAGTTATGTGAGTTCCAATCATCTACATTATCTCCCCACTCGCGTGTAAAATAAGATACTTCTGGACGAATCTTCTTCGCTACAAACTCAACATCTCCTCCTGCCGGATGAGCATATAACACCTGGAAGCGATTGGCTCCTTTGGCTTCTGAATCGCTGACCAAATAGCAATAAGGATAAGGATATTCTTGATGAACAATATCCACTACGCTATCTACAAACGATTCCGGAAACCATGTTTCGTTAAGTACAGGTTCCCAAAGAAAAACAGAGGGGCGATTCCGGTCCCTGCGAATAATATGACGGATATCATCAAACACACGTTGTTGAAAAATGGGATCATCATTCCAATACTGCCACCCAGGAGTATTCTCAATGACAAATAAGCCCAAAGCATCACAAGCATCCATAAAGGCCGGATCTTGCGGATAATGTGCATTGCGAATGACATCCAGTCCCAAAGCCTTTAATTTCTTGGCATCTCGCCAATGCAAACTGTTACTCAAAGCATTCCCAATAACTGCAAAATCTTGATGACGATTTACACCAATCATCGGATGCGGATAAGGCTTCCCATTCAGCCACAATCCATCACTACCTCTGAATTCAATACTCCGAATACCTATTTTTTTTCGATATCCATCCACAACATCTCCTTTACCATTCACAATTGTCAGATGAAGTTCATAAAGCGAAGGAGAAGATGGAGACCACAACTGCGGATTTTTCAACAGCATATGAGTATCAAATGTACGATACTGTCCAGCCTCCAACTTTACAACCTGTGAAACAGTTGCTACTTGTTTCCCCGATGGGGCATATAATCTAAATTGAGCTTTCCCTTTGAAAGATTCTTCCCGATCGTTCTGTAACTGAAAAGTATAATTTATCCGAGCTTTCGTTTCAGAGACATCATCATAGGAAACGAATAAACCTCCACCCGCAGGCTTATTTGCCAAATTTTCATCAGTCAGAAACACGTCATTGTGTACAATAAGCCAGCAATCGCGATAAATGCCTCCACAATATGTAAAGTCCAAAAATTCTTGTGGCTTTCCTGGCGGGCACAACGGATTGTTACTATTGTCTGTTTTTACAGCAATCACATTTTTCTGATTTGCGAGCAATTTTCCGGTAACATCGACTACAATAGGCAGATATCCTCCAAAATGCGTCTTACACAATTCACCATTTACCCATACTTGGGTCTCTCCCATCACAGCTTCGAAATAAAGCACCTGCTTTTTCCCAACCAAAGAATCAGATAATTCAAAATGTTTACGATACCAACACACCCCCTGATAATTGACACAGCCACTTGCTTCTGTTGGAAGTAGCTCTATCCCATGAGGCAACGATACTTGTTCCCAATCTGTATCGTCAAATTTCTTTTGCCCTGCATCCTCCACGTCTCCTTTCATAAACAGCCAAGAAGGATTCATCGAATAAACGAAACGCCCAGTTCCTTCTTTAGGAAAGAATCCGGCTACAGAATATTCTGGTTGAACTACTTGTGCAACAAGTTGCCCTGCGGCATACGACACACACAATAAGACCAAAAGAGTTTTCTTGATAATCCGATTCACAGTCATTGATTTAAGTTCTAAGGGTTAAAAAATTCCCATTCTCCTGCCTAAACAAGAGAATGGGAATAGTCCTTTTAGTGTTTAACAACAATCTTTATTACCTTATTAATACCTTTACCGTTCAAATTTACTAAGTAAACGCCTTCCTGAAGGTGAGACAAATCGAATGCGTTCATGCCTTCAGCAGTATAAGTTTCCATTTGCAATCCGGCAACAGAATAAACAGAAACAGAGTTCAGGTTTTCACCTGCTACCAACAACTGATTTCCCTTAACAGATACGCCAAATGCCACTTCATCGATAGAAGTAGAAGTGCTTAATGTAAGAACAGCATCAGTATAATCCCAAGCCTTAACAGTTATAGCCTTAGCAGCTGTCATATCTTTAATAATATACAATGCACCTGCTTCAAATACGTAATCTTCTTCAGACAAAGCAGTACCATCTACTTCAACCTCCTTCACAAGCAAACGCCATAGTTCATCATCTGTAAATGTAATTGTAGTAGCCTCTTCAGTACATTCCTCAAGAGCAAGTTCAGGAGCCGGACTTACTTCTTTTTTCTCTCCATAATAGAATGG
>DYCT01000253.1 GCA_019417975.1 Bacteroides sp. | reverse complement strand
GCAAACTAACAGTGTAAATTTAACATACCCACAGGCTTTTCAGACTGACCCCTTAAAAGTCTCGACAACAACTACAAGAAAGAAGAGGTTGAGCCATGCCTTCAGAGCGTGGATGAAGAAAACAACATACGCACTCTTACTCATCCGCCGAGGTACAGAGAAATCATTTGCTTTCATTTTGTCTTCTTTCGATTACCAACGTTTTAAGCCGATGTGCTTCTTCTGCTGTCAATCCGGGTATACTAACGGCATCCAGACGCTGTGCACCATTGACCAAATCTACTGCATACAAGCCAAACATCCGCGTGATGGGATTCTGCCGCACACTTACCTGCTGAATCTTACAAAAAGGAACGGTAATGACTGAAGGGAAAAGGATGCCCGACCGATAGGTTATGTCGTGTTCGCGAATGGCATATCCCTTAAAGCGATAAGCTTTAGGAAGAATAGCAAGATTGAACATAAATAGTCCGAAAAGGATGCACTCACCACAAACCGTGGTGACATACCGATAGGTAAATCCCTCGATAAAAAGGATACAGGCGACCAGCATCATAAGAGCAAGGTAAATCAATACAGTCGCAACATACTGAACTTTCAGATATTTCTGTTCCAAGGGTGAAAAAACAAGGTCGTCCACCCTATCCGTATTCTCTAAGTGTAATTGTAGATTGCTCATATCATAAGTTAAAAAAACGCCTCAAATTTAGATAAAACTTTCTAATGTCCTATTTAAGACTCTAATAGTTTTCTAATACCGTTCTAATAATTCTCTAACAGCAGCTCTCAGACTCTTTGGATAGTTTTACAGCGCAAAAAGAAATCAACTCATTAAAGTCAAGTAAAAATGCGGAAGATGAAAAAGAACAAAAAAAAATAACTTCGCCATCGAAGATGAGAAAGACATGGTACTGATAGGTTATCTCGCCTTTCTCGACCCACCCAAAGAATCGGCAGCACAAGCCATCAAACAACTTCACGAACATGGTGTAGAAGTCAAAGTGTTATCGGGAGACAACGAAGCGGTGGTAAAAGCTATTTCACGACAAGTAGGCATCAACACTTCAGCCTCTATAACAGGTCCGGAACTGGAAGTTATGAGCAAAGAGGGCAAGATGAAAACTGTAGCCGAGTGTAGCATCTTCTCGAAGCTGACTCCGATGCAGAAAGCGGAAATCATCCAACTGTTGCAAATGAATAAGAATACGGTAGGCTTCTTGGGCGACGGAATCAACGACGCTGCTGCCTTACGCGAATCGGACATCGGTATTTTAGTGGATTCGGCAGTAGACATCGCCAAGGAGAGTGCTGACATTATTCTGCTTGAAAAAGATCTGATGGTATTGGAGAATGGGGTACTCGAAGGCCGCAAGACATTTGGCAATATTGTGAAATATGTAAAGATGACAGCCAGCTCCAACTTTGGAAACATGTTCAGCGTGTTGGCTGCGAGTGCCTTCCTCCCCTTCCTACCCATGTTGCCTATCCATCTGCTCATTCAGAATTTGCTCTATGACATCTCACAGACTACCATTCCATTCGACCGCATGGATAAGGAGTACCTGACAAAGCCACGCGTTTGGGATTCAGGAGATTTGAGCCGCTTCATGATATGGATTGGACCCATCAGCTCGATATTCGACATTGCCACTTACATGGTGATGTGGTGGGTCTTCAAATGTAAAGGCCCGGAGATGGAATCCCTGTTCCAGTCAGGTTGGTTTGTTGAAGGTTTACTATCACAGACACTCATCGTACACATGATTCGTACCCGCAAGGTGCCATTCGTACAGAGTTCCGCCTCATGGCCGGTGATGTTCATGACCTTCTCCATCATGGCAATAGGCATTTGCATCCCATTCACACCATTCGGCAGCTCGATAGGTCTCACCACTCTGCCATTGTCATATTTCCCATGGCTCATCGGTATCCTGTTGTCGTATTGCATACTGACACAATGGCTCAAAACACGGTATATACGAGTGTTTAAGAGATGGTTGTAGGAAATCTCTTTTCGCTTGCCAATTATTCAAAGATTGGATAAATAGCAGGTACGCAATGAATACCTGCTATTTATCATTTATCGCTTCTGCTCCTCTATAAATACATCTATCTGTAATCACCTATTTCAGATGAGCGTACCATGCTCTTTATTCCTTCAGACAATCTTATTTTTTGTCCAAAAGTCCATCAAATGTTTTGATCAGTGCAAATGGGTCTGCATAGAAAGACTTTGAGTCAAGTTCCTTGATAACGGGTTTCATTACAGGGAAATCCTTGAAGACCAATTTGAGTTCTGCTCTCCAACCAACCGCCGCACTCATCCAAAAAGCGCGAGCTACATCTTCGTTCTTCAACTTGAAGTAGAGCATACCTCCCGTACCTGTCAGTTGAAGAGTCTTAGTGTTGGTCTGCGTGGAAATGTTGTGGACATATCCCGTGACGTTCTTACCTTCATAAACTACTTGCAAAAACACAGGATCGCTATAAGGCTTCGGATTTTTGTTCCACACATTGGGTAATGCTTTTTGCGCTTTCAAAGCCTCAAAGGTGTACCATTTCTGGCTTTTGTCATCGTAAACACGAAGATTTTTTACCTCTGTGGATTTGTAGGTTTTCTTTTCCCCCTTGGCGTCTTTCACCTTAATAGAGTTTGCATCATCAACAGAGAACAAGGTTTTGGTAGTACCTTTTACGACCTTGCCATCTGTAAGTGTGACCTCTACTTTGGTCTGTGCTTGTGCAAAGACGCAAAACAAACAAGCAAGAAGCATGAATAGAATCTTTCTCATATCATAAAAATTATTAGTTAAACACGTGCAAATATATAGATATATTTCTCCCCCCCCCCCAAAAAAAAATGCTATTTTTTATGCCATAGATTATTCCTCTTCATCGTCCGAGTCACTTGTAATCAGATTGATGCCGAACTGGTCCACCAGCTTCTGGTAGTCAAAGCAATAGCTGCGTGCCGATTGAGAGAGTTTAGCCGGGTTGCCATGCTTGTCTTGTTTGGCAGAGTCCAACACAAGGTAGCCATTGCGGAACACTGCCTTCTGACCGAGATAAGCAGCGCTATTAGTAAGTTAGAAGAACTTCCCCGAGAGCCAGGAACAAGATCTGTAGGAAGCTGCTGTGTATCACCGAAGTTATGTTTTTTTTAAAGATGAATTAAAT
>DYCT01000252.1 GCA_019417975.1 Bacteroides sp. | reverse complement strand
CTTCCGATACGCCCCATTATGAGAACGTATTACCAGATGGATGGTGTTTGACAGATATAGGAGAACTTCTGATTAATCGTGACGGTGAAAGGAAACCTGTCTCGTCAGTGATACGTAGCAAGCAAACGAGTAAAATTTATGATTATTACGGTGCAGCAGGGGTAATAGATAAAGTGGATAGTTATCTTTTTGATGAAAGATTGCTTCTTATAGGAGAAGATGGTGCTAATTTATTATCAAGAAGTAAAAATAATGCATTCTTCGCAGAAGGAAGATATTGGGTCAATAATCATGCTCATGTGTTGGATGCTACAGATAAAAACTTACTTGACTTTATCGCAATTGTTATCAACTCAATGAAACTGGACGATTATATTACGGGGTCAGCCCAACCCAAGTTGTCACAAGATAATTTGAATAAGATTCCAATTGTTTTACCTCCATTAGCTGAACAACAACGTATAATTGCAGAAATAAAAAAGTGGTTTACTTTAATTGACCAAATAGAACAAGACAAAGCCGATTTACAGACCACCATTGAACTAACAAAAAGCAAAATTCTCGACCTTGCCATTCACGGAAAGCTCATACCGCAAGATCCGAATGACGAGCCAGCCATTGAACTGTTGAAGCGCATAAATCCCGACTTCACACCTTGTGATAACGGGCATTATACACAGTTGCCTGAAGGATGGGCTATTTGTAAAATGAAACAGATTACAAGTATAACGAATGGGAAGTCTCAAAAAAATGTTGAAACACTTAACGGTATATATCCAATTTATGGTAGTGGCGGTGTTATAGGCAGAGCTAATCAGTATCTTTGCATCGCAGGTTCTACAATAATTGGAAGAAAAGGTACAATTAATAATCCTATATTCGTAGAGGAACATTTTTGGAACGTTGATACAGCTTTTGGCTTGAAGGCTAATGATGCTATACTTGATAAATATCTGTATTATTTCTGCTTATCATTTGATTTTAGCAAATTAGATAAAAGTACGGCTATGCCCAGTTTAACAAAAACATCTATTGGTAATGTTTTAATACCCATACCGCCATATAAAGAGCAAGAACGAATTGTGGCTAAAATAGATATGGTGCTTGATACGATGAATGAAATATTACGGGCTGTATAAACAATCCGTTTTTGTTCTGCCTTCGGTGGTATAGGTATCTCTTATTTTGAGTATTCAGAAATCCAATATCGTTTATGAGTGTCACCTATCAATCTGGTTACACTCATAAACATTGCCACATAATCAATCTCAATATCACTGTGTATTTTTAGAATCTTCATTACTGATGATTTTACCTTGAAAGGAAAAACAACTAGTTTTGAATCTGTTGTAAAATCATCAAAGATTATACAAGGAAGATTTGAGCATATCCCTGTCGTTTCATTGGTATAACCAATTATAAAAGACTTACCTGCTGTTAAGACTGGTATTGAGTAGGAATCATCATAAGCCGTTGAATTTATAATATAAGCAGTAGGTTGTTCATAATCTACAACTTATTCAAGCCTGCACATAGCCCATCCTTCAGGCAACTTCTTATCATGTTCGATATATTCTCTTATATTGTTACTGTATTCATTATAAATCAATGTAGTATGGTAACAAAATTCAAAAATCATTTGGCAAAGACTAATCTTGCCAAGAACACCGTCACCTCGTATGTGTGGACGGTGCAGTATTTCCTCAATCATTATGGGGAAGTAAACAAAAAGAACCTTTTGGCATATAAGGGGTATTTGGTTGAGAACTTCAAGCCACAGACGGTGAACCTTCGGCTGCAAGGTATCAACAAGTATCTTGAATTTACGAAACAGGAGAAACTGAAAGTGAAGTTCGTAAAAGTGCAGCAAAAGAACTTTTTGGAAAATGTAATTAGCAATGCCGATTACAAATTCCTTAAAACCCAACTTAAAGCTAATGGTTACGATGAGTGGTATTTCATCGTGTGGTTTATGGCTGCTACAGGGGCACGTGTCAGCGAACTACTCCATATCAAAGCAGAACATATACAAATCGGGCATCTTGACCTATACAGCAAGGGAGGAAAGATACGCCGTTTGTATATCCCGAAGAACTTGAGCACGGAGGCTGCGAAATGGCTCAGAGAAATAGGACTTACTTCCGGCTACATCTTTCTGAATCGGTTTGGACAGCGCATTACTACTCGTGGAATAGCTTCTCAACTCAAACATTTTGCTGAAAAATACGGGATGAACAAAGAGGTGGTTTACCCTCATTCATTCCGTCACCGTTTCGCCAAAAACTTCCTTGACCGCTTTAACGACCTTGCTTTACTTGCCGACCTCATGGGGCATGAAAGCATAGAAACCACTCGTATCTATTTACGCCGCACTGCCAGCGAACAGCAGAAGATTGTGGATAAAGTGGTGAACTGGTAAAGTTACATTAGTCCTTAGAAGCGTTCTTGTTTACGCTTCTAAGGAATTTTGAATACCGTCAAAAATGGAGAATGTCTCTTCAATCTTGGCTACTATGCGCTGTTGCTCGGCAAGTGGAGGTAGGGGCAATATATATTGTTTTGCCTTTTCAATCGTAATGGTATCAACAGTTGTACCCTTTGAGTTATCATACATCTGTTTTAGCATATATTCGCTTCTCATGATGTGGTAAATATATTTCGTATTTATTTGATAGTCATTACACAAACAAAGTACACTTGCATCCTTGTAATAGAACTTATCAGACTCTTTTACAATGTAGCATTTGCCAATAGTACCAACGGCAGAAATCATAATATCTGACGCTTTGGGTACTGGAAATTTCTCCTTTAATGAGTTATAATGTTCCTCTGAAATATATAATTCATTATCTACAAGTCCATAAATAGACAGCTTGGCTATTTCACGTGCTCTATAAAATGGAACACCACTATGCTTCCAATCTGACTTCAAAATTCTTTTAGCTGATACGACATTAAATATTGACCCTAAATTTGTCGTTATCCACCCGCTCGGAACGTCAAACGTATAATGCCCGTTATCACAAGGTGTGAAGTCGGGATTTATACGTTTCAACAGTTCAATGGCAGGCTCGTCATTCGGGTCTTGTGGTACTAGCTTGCCATGAATGGCAAGGTCGAGGATTTTGCTTTTGGTTTGTTTGATGATGGTCTGTAAGTCGGCTTTGCCTTGTTCTA
>DYCT01000251.1 GCA_019417975.1 Bacteroides sp. | reverse complement strand
CGGTCAAGTGTCTGTAAATTCTGATTTAGCTGTCCTTTATATTATATATAAGAACATAAACATCAGAATTATGAAAGAAAACATCATTCAGGCAATAGTTGCGGAGATGCAGCGTGACTTGGACTGCCGACAAATGGCACGGCTTAAAGCTGTGCTTGCATCAGAATTACATAATGTAGAAATAGTCGAAAAAGAAGATTGTTCCAAACAACAAGCGCAAGAGAATGAGCATCTTCTAAGCTCGTTTATTTCGGCAAAGAAGATAGAGGGATGTTCGGACAAGACACTGGCATACTACCGTAATACTATTGAGCGATTATTACTTACGCTTTCTATAGCAATTTGTCATATTACGACATCAGATATTCGAGCCTATCTATCCGATTATCAAGAAGAGCACCAATCCAGTAAAGTGACTATAGACAACATGAGACGCATCTTTTCCAGTTTCTTTGCATGGCTGGAAGATGAAGATTATATTGCCAAAAGTCCTGTTAGGCGCATCCACAAGGTTAAGACGGATTCGCTTGTAAAAGAGGTTTTGTCCGATGAACAGTTGGAGCAACTTCGAGATAGTTGTACCAACAAACGAGACCTTGCTCTTATAGACATCCTTTCTTCCACAGGCATTCGTGTGGGTGAATTGGTTAAGTTGAATCGTGAAGATATTGACTTCCATGAACGCCAGTGCGTGGTATTTGGTAAGGGCAACAAAGAACGTGTTGTTTACTTCAATGCCCGAACTAAACTACATTTGCAGCAATATCTTGATGAACGCACAGATGACAATCCTGCTTTATTCGTTTCCCTCCATTTACCTCATACACGTTTAACAATTAGCGGTGTAGAAGTGAGAATTCGAGATTTAGGGAAATCCCTTTCTATGCCAAAGGTTCACCCTCATAAGTTCCGTCGTACGCTTGCAACTATGGCTATTGACAAAGGCATGCCCATCGAACAGGTGCAACGCTTGCTTGGCCATGTTCGCATTGATACTACACTGCACTATGCCATTGTGAACCAAAACAATGTAAAGTTAGCCCATAAGAAATACTTGGGATAAGTAATCGTACTGGATTCTGCCTGAAAATGTGTAACTTTGCATCCAAAATAGGATGCAAATGGAAAAACAGAAACTGGAAGACATTGCCACTGTAGAAATTAGTGGGGTTGACAAGAAAACAAAAGACGGTGAACAAGAAATCCGGCTTTGCAACTTTGTTGATGTCTATTATAACTGGGCTATAACTACAGCTCAGCATGATGGCTTTATGTTTGCGACTGCCCGTCCCAATGAGATTTCCAAGTTCCAATTAAAGAAAGGTCAAGTAGCTTTAACCAAGGATAGTGAGACCCGTGATGACATTGGTATTCCCACTTATATTGCCGATGATTTTGATGATGTTATCTTGGGGTACCATTGTGCCCTGATTACCCCAAACAAAGATATTTTAGACGGACGTTACCTAAACGCCCTTTTGCATACTGACTATGCAAAGAAGTATTTCGCTTGTAATGCGTCTGGAAGCGGACAACGCTATGCGTTATCCGTTGAAGCACTCAATTCGTTTCCAGTTCCTATGATTCCATTACGTGATCAAAAGCGAATTGGCGAAATATTCTCTGCATTAGACAAGAAGATTGAACTCAATCGTCGGATAAATCAGAATTTACAGACACTTGACCGTTCATCAGAAGTGGTAGAAGCTCGTCACGTTGCTTAGTAAGGTATTCGTTTTCTTTTTGAATTTCAAACTGTTTGTTATTAAGAGCAGACACTCGCTCTTCCCATAAATCCAAGATTGCATCACTTGGCTTTAGAATTGGAAATTTCAGCATATCTTCACGAGAAACCTCTTTGAATGTTGTTCCAGTGCCTAGTTGTTCTATCTGCTTGATGTGAATGTTTAGATAATAATACAGGTATGTTGATATATTTTCCGCTTGGGGAACAAAGCTCTTGAATCCTTGATTGGTACACAACTCAGTCTTAGCAATAGATAACAGACCTATTGGCGCACGGCTTGACATCAATATTGTATTTGGAGGCAATAAATGAGTACTGCAAGAATTATATCCGGCTTGCGAAATATTGCGTTCTCCTTGATATACAAATTTTTGTTTCTGGTCAGATAAATCTTTCGGAGTAATCCAAACAATATCTCCTCCATAATTTTGTTCATTAACAGTTGAAGGGGTTGCACCATTATAAACATCAGCAATATCTTCTATCGCTTTGGTTTTCCATGACGCAGGAATATCACGCTTTAATTTCTCATTCCAAACCATTTCTCCGCCACTATACTTATACGGTTTACCCTCCTCATTCGGGAAATCAAACTGAACAAACCAGTAATCATAGAGTTGCTTTGCCATCGCCTCTAAATTCTGATTTATCGCTCGGTTAAGTTCTATTTTGCGGTCAATGGAACGCAATAACTTGCCGATACGTTTTTGCTCCGCCAATTCGGGAATCCACACTGTGCAATCCTTGATTTTATCAGGTGAAGTGTGACGAATTTTAGTCTGTTGGGCAGCAGCACTTAGCTGTTGCTTAACGAGGGCAGAAGATATGAGATAAAATGCGAAATCCTTATCTAATAAGTCTTCATTGCAGATAATCTTTGCCACATCTTGGCTTTGTATGTATTTGCCGCTTTCAGGAATAATGGCAGTCGAACCGAGCAAGCCTATTGCCTGTTCAGTCAAAGGGGTAATAATATCTCCCTCTTCCATTAAAAACTCAGGCTTGAAGTCTCCGACATAATAAAGATTGTCTTTGGACTTGTTCTCCTTAAAGCAGTTGTTCTGATAGTCAAAGTTTCCACAAGTCAGACGAATATACTCGCCCTTAGTGGCGTAAAACTCGCCACTGAGACTTGCTCCTCTTGTAACATCAAGAATGTCTCCCAATTTATATTTCGTCAAAATCATAATAATCTATTTTGATTTTTTAGATATGACTTGGCTTCATGTTCAAAGCTATTCAAAAAATATTCTTGTCCATTTTTTACATTTTCTTTATGCTCTGTAGTCCAATATGGATTTTCTTCAACTTCTTTTTTCATCTTAGCTTTTAGCCATTCTACACCATCGTGCAAGTCTTTTTCTGATATAGAGTAATGATTGCCTAACATTTCATTTATCGCAAATGTAGACAACTGAAAACCACCATTCGCATTTAATCCCATAGTGGTC
>DYCT01000250.1 GCA_019417975.1 Bacteroides sp. | reverse complement strand
GCTATATGAAATAATATCCTTAAATTCTTCATGTTTATTGCAATAGCTATTTCTATCCTTTTATTACCTTCGCTAATATTTTTTCAGAATAATCATTGTTTTGCTTAGTTTTTCGCTTGGTTGAACTGTATATAGGGTGTATGAAACAGGAAAAAGATATAGAACAGATGTTTCGTCGGTATTACGCGAAAATGTACAATCTGGCCAGATGCATTCTCTCGGATGACGACGAAAGCAAGGATGTGGTGATCGAGATATTCACCCAGATTCTTGTTGATAACACAGTCCTGTTGCCAGAGAGCGAAGAAGGCTATTTGATGCGGAGCGTGCGAAACCGTTGCCTCAACCTGATAGCTCATAAGAGCGTGAAAGAGAGGGTAGGAAAGGCGTTGCTTGATGATGCCGATGTTATTCTTTCAGAAGAGACCGACGAGCGACTCGAACAACTAATACTCCTTATCGATAATCTTGAACCGCCCATCCGAAAACTGATTTTCCGCTTGCGCTATTTGCAAGAAATGTCTTATCAAGAAATAGCCGACAAAGTGGGAGTAAGCAAGGTGACGGTGTTCAACCATCTCTCTAAGGCGATGGACTGGATTAGAGAACATTTTAAATGAGCAAAAAATGACAAACATGAACCAAAAAGAAGATAAGCGGTTGATGCTTCTTAATATGCAGGAGCATCCCGAGAGATATACCGACGAGCAGGTGGAACGTTTGCTTGTCGATGCTGAAGTGAAAGCGTTTCTCAACGACTTGGCAATGGCCAGAATGGCAGGAAGAAAAGCTAACCCTCAGAATGTCGATGTGGATGAAGCTTGGAAAGAGTTCTTAAAAGCACATATCGAAAACAAGACAATAAGTGTCAGCAAAAAAGTCGTTTTTCGTAATAGAATGAAGATTGCAGCATCCATCGCCGGCATCATCTTCCTTTCGAGTGTTGCTTTGGCTGCTGTGAGAAATGGCTGGTTTAAATTCTCTGACTCAAACAAAGCGGTGGATGATAAGGGTGCGACAGAACAAATCGTGCCTGCAAGGATATTTACAACTGATAGCAAAAAATCGCTTGATATGAAGCCCGTGGTGTTTGACAATGTCAAGTTGGAAACGATTCTGGTTCAGATGGCCGATTTCTATCATGTCAAAGTAGAATATATAAATGCCAAAACCATGAGCATCCGGCTTTTCTTCAACTGGGACAAGACGAAGACCTTGGAGCAAAATCTTGAGATTCTGAATGCTTTCGACCGCATACAGATAGAGTATACCGCAGAAACATTAAAGGTGAAATAAGAAAGGGGGGGATGTGTTATGAGAAATTTATTTAAATCTATGTCCAATAGCGGTAAGACCATCAGCCTGATTCTTCTTCTTTTCTTTGTTCAGCAGACTTATGCCCAACGCATCACCCGACAATACAATAACGTATCGTTCTCTGAGGCGCTGAAAGACTTGAATGTACAACAGGGCAAATACACGATCAACTTTGTGTATGATGAGTTGGAAGACTTTAAGGTAACCAAGAATATAGAAAATGCGAGCGTTCCCGATGCCATCATGCAACTGATAGGCTTCTATCCTATCAAGATGACGCGGGTAGAGGATAACATTATGGTGGAATGCACGCAGAAATCCTCTACAAAGATGGTAGGTCGTGTCATTGATATCAAGAATTGCCCGATAGAACTTGCCAATGTAGCGTTGCTTAACGTGAGCGACTCATCATTGATAAATGGTGGCGTTACCAATGAGAACGGGCAGTTTGTGATTCCATGCGAGCTCAAGAAGGTTATGGTAAGGGTGAGTTGTGTAGGCTATCAAACCACATATCAAACACACAGTACAGGTGTGATAGGGGCGATATTGCTGCATGAGAACACGATAAATCTGAAAGGGGTGAAGGTTAATGCCATGCGCCAGAACATAAAGATGAGCCAAGAGGGTATGGTTGTGGATATTGAGCACTCCGGCCTTAGTAGGATTGGTACGGCAACTGATGTGTTGCGCGAAATGCCTCGCGTTGATGTCAGTTCGGATGGTTCGGTGAGTGTGTTTGCCAAAGGTTCTCCGCTTATTTATATCAACAACCGACAGGTGAGAGACATCAATGAACTGTATCAGCTGAAGTCGGATGATATTAAGAGTGTAGAGATAATCACCGCTCCTGGTGCTAAATACGATGCGTCTGTTAAGGCAGTGATACGTATCAGGACTATACATCGCAAAGGCGAAGGGTGGAGTGGCGTAAACTATACTACTACGAAGTTCAACAAGTGGTGGGGTGCTTCGCAATACATGTCGTTGACATACCGCACTGGCAATGCGGAAGTGTTTGGCGAGCTTTGGGGTTCAACTACGCCCAGTGGCGAGGATAATATATTGTCTAACGAAATAAATGGTACGAAGAATATATTCATTGAGCAGGTTGCACCGCTTAAGTATCGCTCAAAAATAGCCGGAGCTAAGGCAGCCTTTGCTTATTCAATAGATGATGACAATACATTTGGATTGAGCTACGAAAATCAGTCGGGTTTTGGCAAAGGGGAGACGACCGACTCTTATCAGAAGATAATGGAAAACGGAATGCAAACAGCATTCGTAAACGAAGCGGCCAATATGAGGGATTGCTTTGGCCCTACACATAACGCCAATGCATATTATGTGGGGAAGATAGGCAAGTTGGATGTGGACTTCAACGCCACTTATTTCTGGAAAAAGAAAGGCAGGACTATGTTAATCAAAGAGCACAGCGCAGATATTGAGAGTCGCGACGTTCATACTCGAAACAGACAGCATAGTGATATGGCAGCTGCCAAACTAATCTTGTCTTACCCCGTTTGGAAGGGAGCGATAAGCGTAGGCATCGAATTTACATCCTCACGTATTCGTGGCGAATATACTAATGCCGAGCAATATGTCGCTGCGTCGAATACAAAGATTGAGGAACAGAACATTGCCGGCTTTGCTGAGTATGGCTTGAAGTTTGGCAACTTCTCCGTAAATGCCGGTGTGCGATACGAGCATGTAAAGTCCGATTATTATTCTTTCGGAGAATGGCAGGCTGAACCGAGTCGTAGATATTCCGATTGGTTTCCTTCTGCTTCTATAGCATGGGACAGTGGCAAATGGGGATTGCAACTTGCTTATACCTGCAAGACTCAGCGCCCCAGCTATAACAGTCTGCGTGATGAGGTGCAG
>DYCT01000025.1:11377-12487 GCA_019417975.1 Bacteroides sp. | reverse complement strand
GATGTATGCAGGATAAAAAACTATTATTCATTATCGGGTTTTCTATTTATCTTTGCGCTGCAATTATGAAATTTGTAACTTACTTATTGCGATAAATAAGAATAGCCAATGATACACGAAGACGTAAATCAATTTTCAGAAAACAGGATGGAATTGCGCGAACGTATTCTGATTATTGCCAGAAATTCTTTTATGGAAAAAGGAATCAAATCGGTGACAATGGATGAGATAGCCAATTCGCTTTCGATATCGAAACGCACACTATACGAAATCTTTAGGGATAAGGAAACTTTGCTGATAGAGTGCATTCGACGTAAACAAGAAGAGTTTCGTGACTTTTTGATGGAAGTGGATGGAGAGTCGGATAATGTTCTGGATGTGATGTTGATGTTTTATAAACGAACTCTGGAAATGTATCATTCTACCGACAAACGTTATTTTGAGGACGTTGTGAGGTATCCGAAGGTGAGAGAACTTATGCGCGATACACAGGCTCGGGAATCGGAGAACCGTATTCGCTTCTTTGAGAAAGGACGTGTGCAGGGCATCTTCCGCAATGATGTAAATTTCGAAATCGTCAATGAATTAGTTTGGGCTCAAATTGATTTGCTTATCAATACCAATATTTGTGATCGTTTCTCGTTTGATGATGTATATGAGTCGATTGTATTCACTTACATCCGGGGAATATGTACAGATAGAGGTCAGCAGATTTTGGAAAACCTCGTACGTGAACACAAAGGACAGATAGGCTAAGCTAAGCAGAAAAATGAGAGAATTGATAATTAAATAATAACTAGATATAATAATTTATGGTAACAAGAAAGATGTTGGTGGTCTTGTCGCTTTTGGCATGTGTGCCATGGGTGAATGCGCAAGACACATTAAGACTGGAATTGAATCAGGCTATTGAGATTGCGCTCAGTGAGAATCCGACCATCAAAGTAGCAGAAAAGGAAATTCAATTGAAGAAAGAAACTCGTAAAGAGGCTTTTGCCGGTCTGTTCCCCGAAATTGCTTTGCAGGGTACTTATTCTCGTGCAATCAAGAAGCAGACAATGGTTATGGAATTTGGCGGAAAGTCGCAGGAAATTCAAGTGGGTACAGACA
>DYCT01000025.1:10876-11367 GCA_019417975.1 Bacteroides sp. | reverse complement strand
GTACAGACAACTCATATAATGGAGGTTTGGTAGTAAGTTTGCCAATTTATGCTCCTGCTTTATATAAAAGTATTAAGTTGACTCGTACAGATGTGGATTTAGCTTTGGAAAAAGCTCGTTCTTCGAAACTGGACATGGTAAATCAGGTGACAAAGGCATTCTATCAGTTGCTTTTGGCACAAGACAGTTATGAAGTGTTGAAACGTAGCTATGCACAGAGTGAAGAAAACTATAACGTAGTAAACGCAAAATTCCAGCAAGGCTTGGTAAGCGAATACGATAAAATCAGTGCTGAAGTACAGATGCGCAGCTTGAAACCATCGGTCGTATCTGCTGCCAATGGAGTGAGCCTGGCTCGCTTGCAGTTGAAAGTATTGATGGGATTGGATGCTGATACCCCTATTGCTGTAGAAGGGAAATTGAAAGATTATGAGATGGAGATGTTTCGTGAACAGCTGAGCAACGACCCGGTTGATTTGAACGGAAACAGT
>DYCT01000025.1:0-10866 GCA_019417975.1 Bacteroides sp. | reverse complement strand
GGAACGTAATTTGAAAATACAACGTGCCAACTTCTTGCCGACCTTGGGTGCTTCATTTAATTATATGTATATGTCGCTCAACAATGACTTTAAGATGGCTCACTATCGTTGGTATCCTTATTCGACTTTTGGATTGAGCTTGTCAATTCCTTTATTTAAAGCCTCTAACTTTACAAAAACTAAACAGACAAAGATTCAGTTGGAGCAGTTGAAAGACAATCGTGCTAATGTGGAACGCCAACTTAATATGCAGGTACAAAGCTATAAAGACAATATGGCAGCAAGCACCGAGCAGGTAGTCAGCAACAAAGAAGCCGTGATGCAGGCTCAAAAAGGACGCACTATTGCTGAAAAACGTTACGAAGTGGGTAATGGTACTATTTTGGAATTGAACAACTCTGAAGTGGCTCTTACACAAGCAGAATTGGTTTATAATCAGTCTATCTACGATTATCTGGTAGCGAAAGCTGATATGGATAAGGTTCTGGGTCACGGAGACGAAAGAGTAAATGCATTGAATAATTCAGATAAAAAATAATATGTTAGAATATAATATGAAACGATTAGACAAAAAACACGTAGCGATGTTTATCGCAGCCTTGACCTTGATGTCTTGTGGCGGAGGTGATAAAAAGGCTGAAAACCAAACTGTAGTGGAAAATGAAAAGGTTAAAGTGAAACTTGCTGAGGTGAAAACACAGCCGGTAGACCAAGTGGAAAGTTTTACGGCTACTGTAGAAGCTGACGTGAAGAACAATATCGCACCAATGAGCCCGGTACGTATCAACCATATCTTTGTAGAAGTAGGCGACCGTGTTTCGAAAGGACAGAAGTTGGTAAAGATGGATGTCTCTAATCTGAACCAATCGAAAGCACAATTGGACAACCTTAAGATGGAATTCAACCGTAAGGATGAATTGTATAAGGTGGGTGGTGTGTCTAAATCGGAATGGGATGCCATGAAGACTCAGCTTGATGTGGCTGAAACTGCTTACAAAACATTGGAGGAAAATACTTACTTGGTAAGTCCTATCAGTGGAATCGTTACTGCACGCAATTACGACAACGGTGATATGTATAGTGGAGGTACACCGGTACTGACTGTTGAACAAATCACTCCGGTAAAACTCTTGGTAAATGTATCGGAAGGTTATTACGCTTATATGAAAAAGGGAATGACCGCATCGGTGAAACTCGATGTGTATGGTGAAGAAGAGTTTACCGGAAAGGTTAATCTGATTTATCCGACTATCGATCCTACTACACGTACATTCCCTGTAGAAGTGCTGTTGAACAACCGCGACCAGCGTGTACGTCCGGGTATGTTTGCACGTGTGACATTGAGCTTTGGGGTATTGGACCGTGTTGTAGTGCCCGATCGTGCTATTGTAAAACAAGTTGGTTCAGGCGACCGTTTCGTATATGTATATAAAGACGGAAAGGTGTCATATCAAAAGGTAGAATTGGGTCGCCGTATGGATACTGAATATGAGTTGAAATCGGGTGTGGAAAATGGTGCTCAGGTAGTGATAGCCGGACAGTCTCGCTTGACTGATGGACTTGAAGTAGAAGTTGAAAAATAATAAAACAGAAAGAGTATGAGTTTATATGAAGGATCGGTCAAACGACCTATTATGACATCACTGGTCTTTTTGGCCGTGGTGATATTCGGACTTTTCTCTTTGCAGAAATTGCCTATCGACTTGTATCCGGACATTGAGACCAATACGTTGATGGTAATGACTGCTTATCCGGGTGCCAGTGCAGCCGATGTGGAGAACAACGTATCGCGTCCGATGGAGAATGTGCTCAATACGGTAAGCAACTTGAAACATATCAAATCCAGTTCACGTGAAAATATCTCTGTTATTACATTGGAGTTTGAATATGGTGAAGATATCGATGTATTGACGAATGATGTGCGTGATAAACTGGAAATGGTAAAATCTAGTTTGCCCGACGACTCTGAAAGTCCAATCATCTTTAAGTTTAGTACCGATATGATTCCTATCTGTCTGCTTTCTGTACAGGCTGACCAGAGTTTGCCGGCTTTGTATAAGATTTTGGACGATGGAGTAGCCAACCCATTGGCACGTATCAGCGGAGTAGGTACTGTTTCTGTGACAGGTGCTCCTCAGCGTGAAATCCAAATCTATGTGGACCCTATCCGCATGGAGGCTTTCAACTTAAGTATTGAAACTATCTCGGCACTGGTTGCTGCTGAGAATAAGAATATCCCGGGCGGTAACTTCGATGTAGGTACAGAAACTTACGCTGTACGTGTGGAAGGAGAGTTTAAGGATGCCAAAGAGATGGAGAAAATTGTTGTAGGTAGCTACAATGGCAAGAACGTGTATTTGAAAGATGTGGCTCGTGTGGTTGACTCAGTAGAGGAACGTACACAGATGACT
This sequence comes from Bacteroides sp., assembly GCA_019417975.1. GTDB lineage: Bacteria > Bacteroidota > Bacteroidia > Bacteroidales > Bacteroidaceae > DYCT01. The sequence continues at coordinate 8,455 of DYCT01000025.1, read as the reverse complement.
TACAACAACGGTGTGCAAGGTGCAATGATTGTTATCCAAAAGCAGACCGGTGCCAACTCTGTACAGATTTCTGAGAAGGTAATGAAAGCACTTCCTTCGCTTCAGGCCAATCTTCCTTCCGATGTAAAGTTGGGTATCATTGTGGATACTTCGGAGAATATCCGTAATACCATTGCTTCGTTGGCTGCGACAGTACGCGATGCTTTGATTTTCGTAGGATTGGTGGTATTCCTATTCTTGGGACGTTGGCGTTCGACTGTCATCATCTTGATTACGATTCCGTTGTCCTTGATTGCTTCGTTCATCTATTTGGCTGTTACCAATAGTACGTTGAATATTATTTCTCTGTCGTCACTCTCTATTGCCATCGGTATGGTGGTGGACGATGCCATTGTGGTCTTGGAAAACGTGACGACACATATCGAACGTGGTAGTGACCCGAAACAGGCTGCTGTGCATGCTACCAACGAGGTGGCTATCTCTGTAATCGCTTCTACGCTTACTCTGTTGGCAGTATTCTTCCCCTTGACTATGGTACCGGGTATGATGGGTGTAATGTTTAAGGAGTTGGGATGGATGGTAACTATCATCATGATTATCTCTACTACTTCTGCCCTTTCACTTACTCCGATGCTTTGTTCGCAGATGTTGAGATTGAATCCGAAGCACAACAAGCTGTTTACGGTACTTTACGGACCTATCCAGAAGGCCTTGGATGCTTTGGATGTGGTTTATGCCAAGTTGTTGAATTGGGCTGTACGCCATCGTTCGGTTGTTGTAGTAGGTGCACTTCTCTTCTTTGTTTCGAGTATGGTGTTGGTGAAATATGTAGGTACTGAGTTCTTCCCGACTGCCGACGATGGTCGTATCGGTGTAACTATTCAGACTCCGATAGGTACTCGTACTGAAATAACACGTGACTTGGCAATGCGTGTACAGAAAGAATGGACCGAGAAATATCCGGAAATGCGTATCTGCAACTTTACAGTAGGTCAGGCTGATACAGATAATACTTTCGCATCAATGAGCGATAACGGTTCTCATATCATTACTATGAATATCCGTTTGACCGATCCGGGCGATCGTAAGCGTGGTATCGTGGAGATTTGTGAAATGATGCGTGAAGATTTGGCTGTTATTCCGGAAGTCAAGAAGTTCCAGGTGAACGTAGGTGGTAACCGTGGCGGAAGTATGGGTGGACAGTCTACCGTTGATGTGGAAATCTATGGCTATAGTTTCGATGAGACTGATAAAGTAGCTCAAGAACTGAAAACTCGTTTGAAGAATGTGAAAGGTGCTGCCGATGTCACCATCAGCCGTGGTGATTATCAGCCGGAGTTCCAAATCGACTTCGATCGTGAGAAATTAGCTACTAACGGACTGAACCTGTCGACTGCTGCTGCTTATGTACGTAATCGTATCAATGGTTCTATCCAGTCTAAATACCGTGAAGATGGTGAAGAATATGATATCCGTGTGGTTTATGCACCAGAATACCGTGAAAGTGTAGAAGCTATCGAAAATATTTTGGTTTACAACAATCAGGGCAAGGGTATTCGTATCCGCGACTTGGGTAAAGTAGTAGAACGTTTTTCTCCTCCTACCATTGAACGTAAAGACCGTGAACGTGTCAATACAGTGACAGCTGTAGTTTCGGGTCAATCAATGGATAAGGTGGTAGCCGGTGTACGTGAACAGATTGCTCAGATGGACATTCCGCAAGGTGTGACAATTAAGTTGGCCGGTTCGTATGAAGACCAGCAGGAGTCATTCTCCGATTTGCTTAGCTTGATGGTGCTTATCATCTTGTTGGTATTTATCGTGATGGCTGCTCAGTTTGAGTCGTTGACTTATCCGTTCATCATCATGTTTGCATTGCCGTTCTCATTCTCGGGTGTGTTCATGGCCTTGTTTATGACAGGTACTACGATGAACGTTATCTCAATGATTGGTATGATTATGCTGGTGGGTATCGTTGTGAAGAACGGTATTGTGTTGGTAGACTATATCAACTTGAACCGTGAACGTGGTTCCTCCATCATTCAGTCAGTAGTGGACGGTGGTAAGAGCCGTTTGCGTCCGGTATTGATGACTACATTTACCACTATCTTAGGTATGGTGCCGATGGCTATCGGTACAGGTCAAGGCGCTGAGACTTGGCGACCGATGGGTATTTCTGTGATTGGTGGTCTTACCGTATCTACCTTGCTTACTTTGGTGTTGGTTCCGGTACTGTACTGTATGTTTGCAGGAACTGGTGTGAAGCGTCGTCGCCGTAAGATGCGTAAAAGCCAAGAAAACTTATGATTAAAATAGAATAGAAATATGAAAGCTGTATTTATAACATTCGACCAAGCTTATTACGAGCGTATCTTGTCAACGCTCGACCGTTTGAACTGTCGTGGTTTCTCCTATTTCGAGCAGATGCAAGGACGTGGAACCAATACAGGCGACCCTCATTATGGTAGCCATGCGTGGCCTTCTATGTGTTCGTCCATTATTACTGTTGTGCGCGATGAGCAGGTTGACCCCTTGTTGGAGAAACTGCATGAGATGGATAAAGCTACAGAAATGTTAGGACTTCGGGCGTTTGTGTGGAATGTAGAGAAGACAATATAATTGTTGTTCTGCAGATAGAAAATAAAAATCTATATAGAGGCGTGAGGGTATCGGATATCGGTATCCTCACTTTTTTTAGACCGATGTGAGCAGGATTGCTCTTCTCATATTTTGTAGCTCCAATATTTTTTTTCATTTTTGTGTGCATCAAATAATGAAAGCCTATGCTTAGCAAGTTAAAACTGAGCCAGTTTTATTTTAAAGATACCTCATTTGTCAATCTGATGACAAAGCGTATCTTTAATGTGTTGCTGGTTGCCAATCCATACGATGCCTTTATGTTGGAGGACGATGGACGTATCGATGAAAAGATTTTCAATGAATATACCGATTTGAGTTTGCGCTATCCTCCTCGTTTTACGCAAGTATCTACAGAAGAGGAGGCTTGGAAACAACTTGAAAATATCCCATTCGATTTGGTTATCTGTATGCCTGGAACCGATAATTGCGATAGTTTCCAGATAGCTCGCAATATTAAGGCAAAATATGAGCAGATACCTTTGGTGGTGCTGACTCCTTTTTCGCATGGCATTACGAAGCGAATAGAGAACGAAGATTTAAGCATGTTCGAGTATGTGTTTTGCTGGTTGGGAAATACTGACTTGCTGCTTTCAATCATCAAATTGATTGAAGACAAGATGAACTTGAAGCACGATGTCAAGGAGGTAGGGGTGCAGATGATTCTGTTGGTAGAAGATTCTATTCGTTTTTATTCCTCTGTATTGCCATATCTGTTTAAGTTTGTTCTTAAGCAGAGCCAGGAGTTTTCGACCGAGGCATTGAATGCCCATCAACAGACATTGCGTATGCGTGGAAGACCTAAGATTGTGTTAACACGCACCTACGAAGAAGCGATGGCGATGTACGAGCAATATGCCGATAACATTTTAGGTATTATTACCGATGTACGTTATCCGAAAGATGGGAAGGTAGATCCATTGGCCGGTATTCAGTTTGCAGAGGAGATTCGTAAACACGACCGTTTTGTACCGATTATTATCCAATCGTCCGAAACAGAGAATGAAAAATATGTGTCGCAACTGGAAGCAAGTTTCATCGACAAGAATTCCAAGAAGATGAATATCGATTTGCGACAAGCTGTATCCGATAATTTTGGCTTTGGCGATTTTGTCTTTCGCAATCCTCAGACGATGGAAGAGATTGCTCGGGTGCGAAACTTAAAAGAACTACAGAATGTTATTTTCTCAATACCGAAAGAGTCGTTCCTTTATCATATCAGTCACAATCATGTATCGCGTTGGCTATATTCGCGTGCCTTGTTTCCGGTAGCTGAATTTTTGAAACAGGTGACGTGGAACAGTCTGCAAGATGTCGATGAACACCGACGTATTATATTTGAAGCCATTGTCAAGTATCGGAAGATGAAGAATCAAGGTGTGGTAGCTGTCTTTAAGCGCGACCGTTTCGACCGTTATTCCAATTTTGCGCGTATTGGTGACGGCTCTTTGGGAGGTAAAGGACGTGGTCTGGCTTTTATCGACAATATGGTGAAACGGCATATTGAGTTTGAGCAGTTCGAAAATGCAGAAGTGGCTATTCCGAAGACGGTGGTGCTTTGTACCGATATCTTCGATGAGTTTATGGATACCAACAACCTTTATCAGATTGCGCTTTCGGATGCAGCCGATGAAGTCATTTTGCAACATTTCTTAGAAGCAAAATTACCGGAAAGACTGGTGGATGATTTTTTCACCTTTTTCGATGTGGTGAAGTCTCCGATAGCCATTCGTTCGTCCAGCTTGCTCGAAGACTCCCATTACCAACCGTTTGCAGGAATCTATTCCACTTATATGATTCCTTATCTCGATGATAAACACGAGATGTTGCGCATGTTGAGCGATGCCATCAAAGGCGTATATGCTTCAGTTTATTATCGCGACAGTAAGGCATATATGCAGGCTACTTCGAATGTGATAGACCAAGAGAAGATGGCTGTTATCCTTCAGCAAGTGGTGGGGACACAGTATGGTGAACGCTATTATCCGTCAATGAGTGGGGTGGCACGCTCGCTCAACTATTATCCAATCGGTGATGAGCGGACTGAAGAAGGCACGGTAAATTTGGCGCTCGGACTTGGTAAATACATTGTCGATGGAGGAATGACTTTGCGCTTTTCGCCTTATCATCCTAATCGGATTCTACAAACCAGCGAACTGAATATGGCATTGCGCGAGACGCAAACTCAGTTTTATGCACTTGATATGCGGAATGTAGGTGAACAATTTTCCATTGATGATGGATTTAATCTGCTCAAATTGCGAGTGTCCGATGCCGAAGACGATGGTTCCTTGCGATATATCGTGTCTACTTACGATGCTTACGACCAGGTGATTCGTGATGGCTATTATCCGAAAGGGCGAAAACTGATTACGTTTGCCAATATCTTGAAACATAATGTATTCCCATTGGCTCGTATTTTACAACTGGTGTTGGAATATGGTCAGAGTGAGATGCGTAGACCTGTCGAAATAGAATTTGCTGTGACATTGGATAAAGACAATGGGCGTTCCGGAACATTCTATCTGCTTCAGATTCGACCGATTGTAGAAAGCAAAGAGATGTTGAACGAAGATTTGAAAACTATAGCGGAAGATAAATTGTTGCTTCGTTCTGACAATTCGTTGGGACATGGCGTAGTAAACGATTTATATGATGTGGTGTATGTGAAGACAGATGATTATTCGGCAGCCAACAATCCGTTGATTGCTGAAGAAATAGAAGCACTGAACCGCGAGTTTCTGAATACAGGAAAGGGATATATTCTTATTGGACCGGGGCGTTGGGGTAGTAGTGATTCTTGGTTGGGTATTCCGGTGAAATGGCCGCATATATCGGCTGCACGTGTTATCGTTGAGGCCGGACTTACAAATTATAGGGTAGACCCCTGTCAGGGTACACATTTCTTTCAGAACCTTACTTCCTTTGGTGTTGGCTATTTTACTATCAATGCGTTTCGTAAAGATGGAGTTTATAATCAGGAGTTTCTGAATGCACAGCCTGCTTTGCATGAAACACGCTTCTTGCGTCATGTACGTTTTGAGCATCCATTGGTTGTAAAGATGGATGGCAAGAAGAGTTGTGGGGTGGTGTTATTGCCCGAATGATTGTGAACACAGATAAAAAATAAGAACTCCGGCCGGAATAATTTCAGTCGGAGTTCTTTTATATATAGATTGGATTTTCTAAATTTTAGAAGTAGAAAGTCATATTCAGCGAACCTCCTAAACTTTCTGTACCTATATAGAATTCGCGGTATCTGGGGCTGATTAGTTCTGTTCGTTTCTCAATTTTCCCGGTTGAGGCATTGTACCCTTCTTTTTCTATGTAGTTTTGATTTCCGAAGATGTAATAAAGGCTTAAATTGACTTCTGCTCCCAAAGATATTTTTGGAGCGATAAACCATTCGAAGCCTGCACTACCTGTAATCCCTGTATAGAAATCAGAACCATTTCCGTTGTTCTTAGTAATGCGGTAGTTGTCACTGTATATCCCATCAAAACTTGTGGTCGGTGTCTGATTGATTAGTGTCATATTATTGCCGTAAGAGTAGGTGGTCTTGTCGTTCTGGAAAGCAAATAGCAAACCGAATCCGAATACACCTTGTACACGTCTGTTACCTTTACGGTATTCAGCGCCTGCCATTACGCTCATTCCGTTTCGCCAGCGATGAGCTTTATCTACTACTTTGTTTTCGCTCAGCGGATTGAGCATTGTTGCTTGATCGTCTTTTGTATATCTGTTATCATAGATAGAGCGAAACATTAGTCCTACATTGGCACGAAGAGCCCATTCATCGGTCAGCATATATTTTCCTTGTAAAGATACATCGGGCATCAGGCTTCGTGAGTTAAAACGGGTGCTGTTATTGATAAATGGTTCTCCACCCAGGTATTCTATTTTATTGTCGGTATTGCCGTTAAATGCATTTCCGATGTATTGCAATACAGGCACTACATCTATTCCGATTGCCCAATCACCTTCTTCCGGCAGGTATTGTTTCTCTTGTTTGGTTTGCGCATTTACTCCTGTTAATGGAATAAGAGCGATGATGAGTATAGACAATATTTTTTTCATAATGATAAAAACGTTATTGGTTAATACTCAGTTTTACGTTTTGTAAAACGATAGGTTAAATCTACTACTTTTAAGTCATTCGGTAATACACGGACTGTCCCTTCTGATATATTAGTCTCAAAAATACCATTTTGGGTTTCTCGTTTATTATATGTTGTAATAGAGTATTTGCCTAAGAATGATTCGGGTGCAATGATAACAGTTGTTCCTTGACCATCGTTTTCAACGGCAGGTACTTCTATTTTATAGTCACCGTTGAAGTCTGTTGTTGTTTCATAAATGGTGTATCCGTTTGCGGCATGTTTGGGGTCGAGCGATTGGTTGCTTATTTTTACAAGCACTTTTACATTGTTTGCCGCGCGCATATTGTTTTTGTATTCTCCGTTAAGTAATTCTGTTCCTGTACTATAGGAGATATTTCCTATAATTTGTGCTTTACCTTCAATGTCGCTGATGTTCAGTGAGCTTTGTTCTTCTGTTCAGCTTACTGTAAATAGTGTTATCACTATAAGTGTAACGCAAATTTTGAGTGTGTGTAAAAAGTTCATGTTCGTTTGTTTTTAGAAATTAATAATAACTGTTAACAAGAACAAAAATACATGATTGTTTTTATATTAACAAAATAATTTTTAGTTATTTGATTTGAATTGGAATCTTTTTTTTGAGTCTTGGATAGGTTTTGGCAGGATATTTGTTTTAGTATTTTTTGCCGTTGTTCTTGAGCATTTTATAGAGAGGAATGATGACCAATGCGCCTGAAATGACTAATGACAAGATAACCGGACCGTCGATTCGAGATGCGGTAGTCAGTACAATGAAACAAAGAGCTACCCAAAGTAGCAACAGACAGACGATTTGTGATTTTGAAAGAGGTTTTTTCATGAGGTGGAAGAGATTAGAAATACTGTCATTCAAGCACCGGAAAGATGATTCCGAAGCTGAATGACAGTGTGGCGTGACGAGGATTGGTTAAGCGTTTTCTTGTTTCTTTTTATATACGATAGCATCGATTGCAGCTACTGCTGTGATGGTGACGATGTCGCGTACAGAACTTTCCAAGTCGGTGAAGTGGATAGGTTTATTCAATCCCATCTGGATAGGGCCTATCAGTTCTGTATCACACATTGCTTGGATTAGTTTATAACCCGAGTTGGCAGAACTTAAGTTGGGAAATACCAACGTATTGACATCCTTTCCTGTCAGGCGGGTAAATGGATATTTGGCATCGCGCAATTCTTTGTTCATAGCAAAGTTGACTTGCATTTCACCATCGATGGCTAAGTCGGGATAATTCTCTTGCATATATTCTACAGCCTTGTGCATGGTAGCTGGACTGCCTACCGTATCGGAACCAAAGTTTGAATAAGAGAGCATGGCCATGACAGGAGTATGGTTGAAGAAACGTACGGTTTCTTCTGTCAGACGAGCCACATCAATCAGCGTATCGGTGTCGGGATGGCGGTTGATGAGGGTATCAGCCAAGAAATAAGTCCCTTTTTTGGAATTTACAATATGCATCGTACCAAAATGATTGTAACCCGGTCGGATACCGATTACTTCTTTGGCAACCTTGATGGTATTGGAATATTTGGTGTAAACACCTGTGATAAACGCATCGGCTTCACCGGTTTCTACCATCATCATTCCGAAGTAGTTGCGCTCGAACATTTTGTCATTGGCTTCTTCGAATGTGAATCCTTCACGGGCACGTTTGTTGGCAAGAATGTGTGCAAAGCGTTCG
>DYCT01000249.1 GCA_019417975.1 Bacteroides sp. | reverse complement strand
GATATAGGCATCCGCTTCTTACCAGCCAGCTGCAACGAAAGAAGTTCTATCCAACCATCTTTCACAGCAATGCGCAAAAAAGTCTTGCCATCGGTCTGTATCATCCCTACCGATTCGGTATGTACCGACTCTGTATAACGGACTTGATAGACTTTCAAAACAGCTTTCGATGCATCGGGCATAAACAATTCGGTCCACGCTGCAGGATAAGGGGAAAGGCCACGCACGAAATCGTATATCTGCTTGGCCGATTTGTTCCAATCGATACGGCAAGTCTCTTTAAATATCTTTGGAGCCGGACGCAATTCACTTTCCTGCATCATTTCTTCTTGAGGCACAGTATGCACACGATTTTCTAAGATAGCGTCTACCGTATCAGTCACCAGACGACCACCCAGCAACATCAATCGGTCGTGTACAGCCTCTACATCATCAGTTTCAGCGATAGGAACACGCACTTGCTGAATCACTTCACCCGTATCTATCTCATGTTTCAAGAAAAAGGTTGTAATACCCGTCTCTTTATCCCCATTGATTACTGCCCAGTTGATAGGAGCTGCTCCCCGATATTGGGGTAAAAGAGAGGCGTGCAGATTGAATGTTCCCAAACGAGGCATAGACCATACCACCTCGGGCAACATACGAAAGGCCACCACAATCTGCAAATCGGCTTTCAAGGCACGAAGTTCATCTAAAAAGGCTTCATCTTTCAAACGCTCCGGCTGCAACACGTTCAAACCATGCTCTACCGCATATTTTTTTACCGGACTGGGCTGCAACACGCTACCATGACGTCCCATCGGCTTATCGGGCATGGTAACTACCCCTACTACATTATATCCACCTTCGACCAAGCACTTCAGACTCTCGACCGCAAAATCGGGAGTTCCCATATATACAATTCGCAAATCCTCTTTTAGCATATTCATCTATTTTTTATTCTTCAGAAAATTTCACCAATACCTCACGGTAGGAATTAAATATCTGTGATTTAGACACAAAGCCCAAGTATTTCCCATTTTCATCAACTACAGGTAGATTCCAGGCTTCTGTATCATCAAACTTCCTCATAACCAATTCCATCGGGTCGTTGACCGACAATCGGGCCGGAGGTGAGGTCATCAACTGCTCCACTTTAAACCGATGATAAAGTTCCTGACGAAACATGATGTTTCGAATATCGTCCAACAAAACGACTCCCTGCATCATCCCGTTGGCATCCACCACAGGAAACAGATTGCGTTTTGCCTTTGATATCACTCGTACCAACTCGCCCAAATCCATATCCGGACGTACAATATCAAAATCTTTTTCAATCACATTCTCAACCTTCATCAAGGTAAGCACCGCCTTATCTTTATGATGAGTAATCAACTGTCCTTTCTTGGCCAAACGCATCGAATAGATACTATGGGGTTCAAATGCAATAATCGTAAGATAAGAGCTGACAGACACAATCATCAAGGGCAAAAACAAGTCATACCCTCCCGTCAGTTCGGCTATCAAGAATATACCGGTAAGCGGAGCATGCATCACTCCCGACATCAAGCCGGCCATTCCCATCAAAGCAAAATTCTTTTCAGGCAGATCGGGTGCAAAGCCTAAGCCATTTGTGAAATTAGAGAAAATAAAACCGGCAATACATCCTAAGAAAAGACTTGGAGCAAAAATACCACCACAACCTCCACCTCCATTGGTTGCACTGGAAGCAAAGACCTTAAACACGATAATCAGTCCCAAATAAACCAACAACAGATTGGCGTGTCCATAAAACAACGAATTGTTCAATACCGTATCCCAATCGGCTGTTCCCGTTCCATTAAGCAACAATTCTATCGTATTATAACCTTCACCATAGAGCGGCGGGAAAAGGAAGATAAGGACACTCAACATGATACCTCCGATGCAAAGTTTCACATAAGGGTTGCTGTATTTGCGGAATATATCTTCTACCCAATTCATAGAACGAGTGAAATAGAGCGACACCAATCCACAGAAAATGCCTAATAAAATAACGTAAGGAATACGTTCCATCACAAAGTCCTGGTCCTGATGGAAACTAAACATAGCCTCAGTTCCGGTAAAGATATAAGATACCGTTGCTGCTGTAACACTGGAGATAAGCAACGGAAGCAAAGACGCCATAGTCAAATCAATCATCAATACTTCGAGAGTGAACACAAGCCCGGCAATAGGCGCCTTGAAAATACCGGCTACAGCACCTGCAGCGCCACAGCCCACCAACAACATCAGTGTACGGTGCTCCATCTTGAAGATACTTCCCAAATTGGAACCAATAGCCGAACCGGTCAACACAATAGGAGCTTCGGCTCCTACCGAACCACCAAAGCCAATGGTTATGCCCGATGCAATAACAGACGACCATACATTATGTCGCTTAATACGACCTTGCCGGCGAGATATTGCATAAAGGATTTTCGTCACTCCATGACCGATATCATCTTTTACAATATTCCGAATGAACAAACCCGTAAGAAAAATACCGACTACCGGATAAACCAAATAAAGATAGTTGGCACCTGTTGTATCAAAATTGTCTGTCAAGAAGTTCTGAATCAAATGTATCAGAAATTTCAGCGTCATTGCAGCCAGTGCCGTAAAGATTCCGACCACAAAGCTCAACATCAAAATAAAATGCTTCTCGCTGATATTCTTCTCTCGCCATGCAATAAGTTGCTGCATCAACGAAGGTTTCTCTTCTTCAAATCTATTATCCATAACATTTTCCACTCATTCCACTGCACGCAGCTTCTGCCTATCTTACTCGCGAATGACTTTTACCAATCCGCCTTGACCCAATTTAAGAATACCCGACGGTTTTGGTTTCCCTTTTTCGTTCTGTCTATAGTTTACTATATAATCGACCTGCGATTTTATCTCTTCACTGATTTCGCTGAAGTTAGCCGGAGAAGGTTGTCCACTGATGTTAGCCGAAGTAGAAACAATGGCTTTACGGAAACGGAAGCAGAGTTGTTTTGAAAACTCTTCTGCCGTAATACGAATACCGACACTTCCATCCTCGGCAAGCAGGTTCTGAGCCAAATTGCGTGCTCCATCGTAAATAATCGTCAATGGCTTGTCGGCCATATCCAAAATATCCCATGCGATAGGTGGAACTTCCTTTACATAAAAATCAATCTTTGCTTGTGAATCGACCAAGACCAACATGGCTTTACTGTCTACACGC
>DYCT01000248.1 GCA_019417975.1 Bacteroides sp. | reverse complement strand
CCTGTAGCTTATCAAAAGCTTATGTTATTTGATAATTACCTTTTTGTTATTTATGATGTAAACACCCGGGTAAAGACTCTTAAGTTGGCCGGCCGGGATCTTCTTACCATCAATGGTATAGATAACCGTTTCTTGTTGTGGCGATTCATAAATCAGGTTTATTCCATTCGTGGTTTCGTACGAAACGGATACAGGCTCTGATTCTGATTTATCGGCAAATACAGCAGTGATACTGTATCGGTGTGTCTCTACTTCGCTGCCTACGGTGTCGGCATATTCGGCTGCTGTTACGTTTCCGATTAAAACACCATCTTTGTAGACGTTGTAGCTATCCAGCACATTGGCAAGCGATGAATAGGTAATATCGTCTAACATGAGCAGATAGGGACTCGATGCATAACCGATGCCTGTGGGGCTTACGATTACTTTGGTCGTGTGTCGGATGGCAAAGTATTTGGCGCCATCGGGTAGGGTGAATTCAACTAAATCCCATTGACCGCTGCTGATGGTCTTTTCCTCCAGAAGCATGAAGTCGGTTTGTTCTTTTCCTGTCTTAGAATAAAGTACTTCGTAGGTTTCTGCGAATGCAGGTCCATAGTTGTTGACACGGAATGAAATTGTTTGTTCCTGTCCGGTAAGTTCCGGGCTGATTAACCAGTTGTCGGCATCTAAAGGAGTTAACTCCTTTGTTTGGGTATTTAAATGATAACTATAGACCGAAGCAAGGGCTTGCGTTCCGCTGAAAGGTTTTACGGTAGGATTGTCCTTTGTAATGTCTAAACCACTATAATTGGTCGGTACCCATACGATAAATGCAAACGGTGTTTTCTCGTTTTCGTAATACACTCCTCTGTCGTCGAAATAACCGTATGTCAGTCCTTTATCGGCATCGATAAAGTCCCAATCTCCGATGCTATTGTCGATAGCCCATGGATTATAGTCTTCGAAAGTGTCTGTTAAACTTGGCATTTGTTCACATTCAGTCCATGTAAGTACTACTTTTCCTTCTGCATTTTGGGTTGCTTTTAGATTTGTAGGAGCCGGTCGTTGTAACGAGAGGATGACAAACTCTTTGGAAGCAGTTTTTTCGGTAACACCTTTGTCTGCGCTTACGATGGCTGAAACAAGGGTTGAGCCACTTTCGCATAGAGCATCGGGAATGAATTCCACTTCGTACGTATCACAGCCCAGATTTTCTATCGGACTGGATATGGTCTCGTCTTTTAGAATGGTGTCGCCCACTTTCAGCTGGATGGAATAGCTGTCGACTGTTTGACCGTAGTTGTTTACAACGTATTTGATGTGCGATGGCTTTCCTTTTCTAACTTTTCCTGGTATATACAGGCTGACTTGGAGGTTGTCTTTCTCCAAATCTCCTACAAAGAAGTTGTCAAGATAAAGACCTTGTTGTTTGTAGTACACTTCTTTTTGGTCTAAAGCAATTCCTACCTGTATATATTCATAGTTTTTGTATGCGCTAAGGTCATATTGACGTGAAGTCCATACGTCTTTGCTTTCATACGTTGACAAGTCTTCTTTATTCAGTTCTATCACTTTATTTTCGGGCGTAATGATGAATGGGATGATTTGTCCTTTTTCGATTGCTGTCTTCTGACTATAAGTAAATACGGGCGAAGTGGCTTTTTTCAAGGATATTTTTCCGGAGACAATGGCTACACTGTCTTCGAGATAGGTTTGGATATAGGCACTTCCGCCATCTCCATTACAGTCTTCGTCGGTGCTGAATTGTACTCCGGCATAGTTGTTTTCAAAGCCGAATCCGGTTCCTTCCGTTCCCCAGAACGAATAATTGTTTCCTTCTTTTGAGAATGTTTCAAGGAAAGGAACCTCATAGGGCTTACCTATCATGATGGGATTTCCCATTGTGTAATTGCTGCTGCCGGTCTCATTGGATGCTTTGATGGCAATAAAGAGTTTTTGTTGTTCTCCTTCCAGTGGATTTATATCCAGATTGGCTTGGGTCTCTCCGGTTATGGTTTTTAGGAGTCGGATAGGGGTTAGAGCGTCTTTCATAGAAGAGATGCCATATTGTATTTTGTCCGGAAACAATACACCTCCATGTTCGGCAATAGAAGCATCCCATTCAATGTAAATATTGTCTTTCGAGGGTTTTACGGTCACCAACAGAGGCTTTTGGGGAATGTCAAGACCTATCCAGCCGCTTATCTTCGATTGGGTTCCATTTCCATAGTTGTTATATGGTTGGATTGTATAGGTATAAGTATCCGGTCTTGACAGCCCTTCAGTAATGGGGACATTGACTACTGTTCCCGGTGTTATGTCTTGGCGGTCGGCTATCAGTACATCACCGTTGGTAACTTTTACCCCTAAGTTTGTTGTCAATTCTGTATTGTCGGTAGCCAAGCTGGGCGCAGTAAACGAAATTGTTGCAGATAGTGCACCGGTATTGTCCGGTATAAGCTTCAAATCATTGACAGCAGCAGGCGGTATTCCTGTTTTGCTTTTTACAACGGCAATGTCATCAATATAGAGAATCATGCTGTAGGTGTTGCTAAGTGCATGGAAACCGATGTAGTAATTGCCATCGCTTTGAGGAATTATCGTTTGGGATATTTCCTGCCATGTTTCATTATTGTAATCGGTAGCAGGCATAATTATATTTGTCATAGCCTCTGCCGTGGGAGTGTTACCCCATCGGAGCTCAAGGCGTTCTGTACTTCTTTCCCGATGTACTCGCAGACGGAATTTCAGCTCGTAGGTTGCACCTGCTTGTAGGTGCAGAGGAGGTGTGATGAGCCAGTCATCACCGTCATTATCTTCGCTGTTTGTGTACCCTACACATTGGTTAGGGTAATCGTCGCCATACGGACTGCTTCCGCTTCTGAACAGATAGTCCCATATACCCCATGAGAATTGAGAAGCAGCCCACGCATCTTTGTTGCAGTCGATAGTCGTAAACTGCAGAAAGTCGGCTTCCGTATCGAAAGAGCAAGACCAATCGGGCGTGATTACTGTTGTTGAAGACTTGGAGCGCAGAATTGCATCGTCATGATTCTCTGCATGACATAGAAATGGCAATAGACTGCCACATACTGATAGAAGTAATACAATCGTTCTCATAAGCAACCAATTTAAATGAATATTGATAATATATGAATATCGGTCTACGACCGTTTTTCTTATTATTTACCTTAATTCCGCAACACTATAATTTAACTTTATTTATAAGTTCCTGAG
>DYCT01000247.1 GCA_019417975.1 Bacteroides sp. | reverse complement strand
CGGGTTATTTGATTAATATTTAACTGGTCCCGATTTTAACGGGACACTAATGATTTGGTATAATAAAAACTATTGCACCAAAAGAGTCATCGGTATGGGCTAATGCACACCCTGATTCTAATACTTGGAAGACCTCAAACTGTGAGTAGTTCATATTCTCTCCAGGCTCTTCAAATATTTCAAGTCCAATAATTTCTGAATTGTTAGATAGATTAGCGCAAAATGCGAAAATAAATGTGAGTATAATACCAGTGACTATACCAAGTAAATAGATTATCCATTGTTTCATGTCTATTTATGTTTATTGGTTAACATACTAATTGATTGTACATAATATGCGATTAATGAATAAAAGGCTTTACGATTTTTTTCGTATACACAATCTATATGCAATATTCGTAAAATATCTTGATATGCGCAAGTAAATTGAGGGCGATTTGTGGTTTTGGCTCTTTTTATCGGTTGTTAAATAAAAAATCCTTTGTCGGAATCAATGTTTATCTGATTCCGACAAAGGATGAAAGGTCGCATTCCTTGGCAAATGATTTGCTCGGGAGTGCTGCGATATGCGAAGCTTCGATTAATAGCCTGCAGTGAATGTGTTTACAGAAATGAAAGAAGTAGTAATGCCATCTTCCCGTTCGCTGGTGTTTTCATATACACGCATCTGATTGCCTTTGAAACGAACTGTTAATTCGCCAGAGTCATCATAGTCGAATTCAGTTGGGTCCCAATAGTGTAGTGTTCCGTAATTGCTATCCAACCATCTCCAGCGTTCTACCTCTATCTCGCCATTCATATAGAAGCAAACATAGGTGCCGTGTTTAGAGAAGATTATACGGTAGCAGTATTCGCTGGCGGGTTCGAGGAAATCGTCTTCTTCAAAGCCCCATTTCTTTGCTCCCGGTGAAATGCTAAATTTCTGTGATACTCTGCCGTCTGCCAACCATTGCTTGACGTGTGCGATATAGGCACCGTTTAGGTAGCACCATATCTCGAAGCTGTCGTGTCTCCATGAACGACACAGGTTGCTGAGGGCTTTCGACATGTCATTAGCCTCCTCGTTCTGTATGTATACCTTCGATTTTCGGCCATCGCGGTGGGTATATGTCACTGTGCCTTGTTCTTGCATTTCACGAATATCGAGCGTTGAATTGTCGCTAAAGCGGTAAACACCTTCTTGCTCGCGTGTGTAGGAACCATACTCATAGTTTCCGTTGTCGATACTGATGGTTTCGTTATTGTCGGTAGCACGTGTGGCAAGACGCTTTGTGTTGTGGCTTTTGAAAACCGTTGTGGAACCGTCGGCTTCGCGTTGTACACTGACTGTACGTTGAGATGAGTTGCTGTTTGGATTTCTAGTGATGAGGTAATGACCATCGCCAAAGAGCTCTATGGAACTGAACTCTGCTTGGGTGTCATTCTCGGGAATCACGTTAATCTTTATAGCATCTTCTACATATTGTTCGTCTTGACAGCTACCGAATGTGAACTCTTCAGTAGGTGTGGCACCTGCCGGTGCTTTTATTTCTGGCTCGTCATTGTCGCTTTCGCAGGCTACAAAACCTACAGAAGCGAGGATGATAAGGGATGAAAAAAAAAAGTTTCTTTTCATGATTTTCTGGTTGTTTTTTGATTATTGTTATTAGAATCGGAATGCAATATAGGCTCTGATGCCACTCTGTTTGAGAGTGAACTTCTCTGTATTGAAGTAGCTTCCCTTGTCATCGTCGAGATTCGAATCGCTGTAGTAGCTGCTGTTATAGCCATAGTCGTAGTCGTTACCATAGTCTCCTTCTTCATCGTCGCCTCCTGAGAAATCGGTCTGTTTATATTTTATTTTTCCGAAGAGACCTTCCACACCGAGTGAGATGACTTTGTAGGATACCGATACGCCTGCACTCATCATACATCCGAATCCGTAGGAGAAGTTGCTGTTTTGCAGCATTCCGGATGCTGTTGGCATTACATGGAAGTAGGCTGAGACGATGAGGTGATTCCAGGGGTTTACGCTTACGCTTGGACCTATGTGCAGACTGTAGTCGAACTTGTGCATGCCAAGGTCTATGTCACCCGGTATTATTGATGGGTTTCCGTTTGGTTCGCCACTCACGATTTCGTCGAAACCATCGGAAGCACGTGTCAGTGTCGACTCATCGTAGGTTATGTCTTTAAGTTTTAGTTTAGAATAAGTGAAGTCGAAGAAACCATAGTTGAGGCCGAATTTTAGCATTCCAGCGATGGGTTTGGCATGGAAATAAATGGTACGTCCTTGCTGGATGAAGAAAGAACCGTTGGGCTTCCATGTCATCTCTTCACCGTCTGTGCGTTTGAGGTGTGGCGAAGCGATACCAAATTTCCAATATCTTTTGCGTTTCCATATTTTCTGTTGTGTTTGCTCTTTTTCCATGGACATCATGCGGGTTTCCATTTGAGCAAGCTTCTCGTTCATTGCTTCGGTGGAAGTTGTTACGACTGAGTCGGGTAATGTCGTGTCGGTTTGCACCAAAGATGCCGATGCGGGCATAGCGATGGCTGCGAAAGATGCCATCACAACTGTTTGAATGAGTTTTCTCATACTTGTAGATAAAAATAATTTAAAGTGAAACATATGAGTATAAGTTGTAGATGGCGTTGGTTTTTTTGTAGTTCGGCTGCATTCAAATCAATGTATATACAACTTATATACAGGCTGCAAAGTTTATGGATTTATTCGGAATGTGCAAGTATATTGCTCGAAATCTTGCTGTTTTTTTGAGATGATGATGTAACCGTTGTTTTTAAGAATTTCGCGTCATAATTTGTGTTGTGGATGGGACTTCTCGAGGCGGGTGCGCGATGTTATGTCGGAATGGATAAATTGATGTTTTTGAAAGGAATCTGAAAATGTCGTTTGAACATTGTGTAGAGGGGTTGAAAAGTAACTATAGGTTCAACCGCAAAGTATCTTAAGATACTTGGGCAAATATCTTAAGATACTTCGCGGTTGATCTTAAGATACTTTGCGGTTTATCTTAAGATACTTTTTCGGGGCACTTAAGACCCTTCTTGTTTATTATCTGGAAAGGCTGATTTTTTTTTTGCTAAAATCGGGGCGTTGTATGATAAATATCTGTAACTTTAGGCTCTGAGAAAAAGTGGAGTTATCCGAGGTTGCGGTTTATGGCAAAATACGGTGAGCGCTGTCGCTTATTTCTTTGCTTGTGAGCTTCTGTTCATAGGC
>DYCT01000246.1 GCA_019417975.1 Bacteroides sp. | reverse complement strand
GACAGGCATTACGAAGACATTTGTCCCTTTTTATTCGTCTTTTCCAGAGATTTTTTGTATTTTTGAAACAACCAAACCATTGATGATATGAAACCTACCATTGCTATCCTCGCTCTTGCCTTTGCCTTTACAGCATGTAAATCAAGCAAACCAACTGTACAACATCCTGAGGATATTTCATTAAGCGCACCATTGTTTATGCCCGGTCCACAGGCTGTCGTATACAAAACAACTCACGATTATTACAATTATGTACCGATACAGATGAATGAAGCCCGCACAGAGATTATCTCTTATCCAGACCCTACTGATGTCTATTTCCGAGGGAAATTGGCATATCCCACTCGCCTAAACGATGGTTATCTACTGGACAACCGAGGCATCGGAGCACAGACGGTTTTTTTAGACTATACCTACGAAGTATATAGCAAATTGGAGAAAGCACCTGGCAGAGAAGAACTGATGAAGCACTTGCTGGACAAGCATCCACTAACTGAAGCTTGGAACTGCGGTTTGCGCTCACAATATACCGACGAAGTGACGGAATTGAACCTACGCATTAAAAACGGATTCAAAGACTTCAAGCCCATCGTTAAGACTCCGTCCCTTCAGCCCATCCGATAATTAGCATTCAGCAGAATTTCATATTTCAAGGCAATTCACTATTTTTGCAGCCAAAAGTAATGAATTGCCAATGAATACAAATACAATGTTAACCCGTAAACCAAGTTTATGGGCTTTAAGTCCTTTATTCGTTTTCCTCTGCCTTTATTTAGTCACGTCTATTCTTATCAACGACTTTTATAAAGTACCGATAACCGTTGCCTTTCTAGTTTCATCTGTCTACGCCATCCTCATCACCAAAGGGATGAGTCTCAACGACCGTATCACTCGTTTCTCGCGAGGAGCATCCAACAAAAACATCATGCTGATGGTATGGATATTTATTCTGGCCGGCAGTTTCGCCCAATCGGCCAAAGCCATGGGTGCAATCGATGCTACTGTCAACCTGACTCTTTCCATCCTGCCAGACAGTCTTCTGTTTGCCGGCATATTCATCGCAGCCTGCTTTATCTCTCTATCCATCGGCACCTCGGTAGGAACCATCGTGGCATTGAGCCCGGTAGCCATTGGTATTGCAGAAAAGACAGGTATCGAACTGCCTTTCATGGTAGCGATTGTGCTGGGAGGCGCCTTCTTTGGCGACAATCTTTCTTTTATCTCAGACACCACCATTGCAGCAACCCGAACCCAAGGTTGCCTGATGCGCGACAAGTTTAAAGTCAACACGCAAATTGCGCTACCAGCTGCATTGGTCATCTTGGGTGTATATATTCTAAAAGGAATAAGCGTAGAAGCTCCGGCACAACTCACCGAAGTGGAATGGACTAAAATCATTCCCTATCTGATTGTCTTGGGAAGCGCCATAGCCGGACTAAATGTCACCATCGTCTTAATATTGGGTATTGTGTCGACAGGCATTATTGGCATCTACACACATTGTTTCGACCTTTTCGGATGGTTCGATGCCATGGGAAAGGGTATCTTAGGAATGAGCGAGCTCATCATTATCACCTTGATGGCCGGAGGTATGCTTGAAATGATTCGTTACAATGGAGGCATCGCCTATATCATAGAAAAGCTGACCGCCCATGTCAACAGCAAGCGAGCAGCCGAACTGAGCATTGCTGCCTTAGTAAGCATTGCCAACCTATGTACAGCCAACAACACCATCGCGGTAATCACCATCGGGCCCATTGCCAAAGAAATCAGCGAACAGTTTCAGCTGGACAGCCGCAAATCGGCAAGCATCCTCGACACATTCTCTTGTTTCATCCAAGGCATTATCCCTTATGGTGCACAAATGCTGATGGCTGCCGGACTGGCGTCCATATCTCCGCTAAGCATCTTGTGTTACTTATACTATCCTGCCACTTTAGGACTATTTGCACTATTGGCCATTTTACTGCGTTACCCTCGAAAATACTCCTAACGGAACAAATAACATAAAAGAAGTTCTCTCAAAATAAATATGAATTGAGAGGGCTGATACCTGCAATTCGAAAAATATGCCTAACTTTACAAGCCGGTAAGTTTTCCACTTACCTACAAACCATAAAAACAAATAAGATATGCTGGCATATACCTATATAGAAAAAGGAAAATTTGCTTTAATAGAAAAGGCTAAGCCGACGATTGTTGAGCCTACCGACGCCATCGTACGAGTAACGATGAGCAGCATCTGCACAAGTGATTTACACATCAAGCACGGCAGTGTGCCTCGTGCAATACCGGGCATTACGGTCGGACACGAAATGGTAGGAATCGTAGAGGAAGTGGGTAGCAAAGTTGATCGAGTGAAACCCGGTGACCGCGTAACTGTAAATGTGGAAACCTTCTGCGGAGAATGTTTTTTCTGTCAACACGGCTTTGTAAACAACTGTACCTCGCCTCATGGAGGATGGGCATTGGGATGTAGAATTGATGGAGGACAGACTGAATATGTACGGGTACCCTTAGCCAACCAAGGATTAAACCGCATCCCCAATGGAGTGACGGACGAACAAGCGCTTTTGGTAGGAGATGTTTTGGCCACCGGCTTTTGGGCTGCACGCATCTCGGAGATTACAACCGATGATACGGTACTGATTATCGGAGCCGGCCCTACCGGAATATGCACCCTGATATGTGCTATGCTACACCACCCCAAGCGCATCATCGTCTGTGAAAAATCGGAAGAACGGATTGCCTTTATCCGCTCCCACTATCCGGAAGTACTGATTACGTCCCCCGAGACCTGCCAAGAGTTTGTTGCCCAAAACAGCGACCACGGAGGAGCCGACCGTGTATTGGAAGTAGCCGGCACACAAGACACATTCCAACTGGCTTGGCAATGTGCCCGCCCCAATGCCATTGTTACAGTCGTGGCTTTGTACGATCAGCCTCAGATGTTGCCTCTCCCCAATATGTACGGAAAAAACCTAACGTTCAAAACAGGAGGAGTAGACGGATGCGATTGCGAAGAAATACTCCAATTCATCAAAGAAGGAAAAATAGACACTACCCCACTCCTGACCCACCGTTTTTCACTACAAGAGATAGAAGCGGCTTACCACCTATTCGAACAGAAAAAAGATGGAGTCATCAAGGTAGCCATAACCCAGTAAGAGGCCTCTCTGGAAAGGGGAAAAAGTATCTTAAGATAAACCGCAAAGTATCTTAAGTTACTTTTTAAGCCCTCTATACTATCTC
>DYCT01000245.1:2163-3254 GCA_019417975.1 Bacteroides sp. | reverse complement strand
GAAAAATAGCGGATACCCGACCAGATGATATGTGTACGCCATCCGCCCAGCACGTGCAGGAAATAGAGGTCTTTGGAGCTGAAACCATAGTTTTTTTGCCAGTAACCTTTTATCGTAAAGACGAGGACGAATACCGACCAGATGATTAATAGCAGCTCGATGTCTTTTTTTGTGCGGACAACGAGCGGAACAACAAAGGCGCATATTAAAGGTATCAGCGCATAAGGTGTAAGGTTGATGTTCCATGCTGCCAGCACGTTGTTGGGATTAAGAATTTCGAGAAGATAGAAGCACAACCAGATTGTGAACATATAGGTCATGATGTTTTGACCTGCTTTCCAGTTGGTTTGTTCATCATTGTTAAGTTGTATCAAACAGATAGTAGTAAATGACAAGATAATGATCATAGAGAATAACCCTACCTTGATATTTACTAACATTCCTGCTGCAACCAACACAAATTGTAAAGCAAGCAGGATATGGAAAGTCACTATCTTATTATTCGTCATCGTCTTCTTCAGTCTCTTTCGCTTTTCTACTTAGATTGAATATGATTTTTTCTGTAAGTGACAATTGGCTGAAACGATAGCTGACTCTGCGTAATAAGGTATATGGCGGAAGTTGTCCGGTGAAATCTTCCACTGCCTCACGCTTGGCGTTGGTCAGGCACACACAGAACGGAACATCCGTTTACCCATTTGTGTCGTGAGCTGTTCGCAAAGTTGTTTGTCGATGGTTTTCCATCCGCGGTCTGCTGGGCTGACCAAAATGTTGACATTAGCGTCGTGCAACAGTGCAGTCGGGATATTGCTTGACGACAATGGCGGATAGGCAACGATCAGTATGTCTTCTCCTTGCAGGGTATAAAAATCGGTAATGTTTTTTGCAAGCAGGTATTGAGTAGAATCTGTGTTAAAATCTTCTCCATACGTGATGAATCTCGTATTTAACATCCGGCTTTGCATATATCCGCAGATCAGATTTCCAACGATGTCTTCACCGGAGTTTTCGCTGGTACTGAACAGGTTGATGATAAATACTCCGGGGGATTTCCGCTTCGTCAGGAAGCGGAGTATGGAGTTGCTCAATTC
>DYCT01000245.1:0-2143 GCA_019417975.1 Bacteroides sp. | reverse complement strand
GGAACGGCTCCTATTACCTTAAATCCGGTCACTCGTTTGGTTCGGTTTGCATCACGCAACGTTCTGTCAAGAATCTCGATTAATAATAATAGAGCGATGATTATCAGAAAACTACCTATGCAGGCGGCAATGACAATCTGCTTGCGGTTGGTTGAATTGGATGCAATCGGATAGGTCGGTTCATTGAGCACTTTCAATGTAGCAGAAGTCATTTCCAGATTTTTCTTTCTCAACAGGGCTTCGTTGTAGCTCTGTAACACGGTCAGGTAACTGCGCTCCGTAAAGTTGATGGAGCGTTCTTTTTGTTTGATGGTGGTACCTACAGGGGCGAAAAAAACGTAGCGGTCGTTCAATTCCTGACGGGCATTTTGTACAATTAGTAGTTCGGCCTTAGCTTTTTCAAACAACAGGGTTTGTTCCAGCCATTGGTCGATGATATTGGTCCGGCTGGCACCTTCTTTGGTGTATTTATGACTTACGTAGGAAGTGGTTAAATCATTTAATTCTTGTTTAAGTTCGCTCAACCGTTTTTTGTCACCTGTCAGAGATCCGGTATCTTTTTGTTTGGAGTCGCTCATTGCTTCCACTTCCGAGATTTTGCTGGTGATATTGGATGCTTCTCTTAATTTGTCCACAAATTCCATATTCTTGAGCACTTGCTTGGCATTGCTGTCCATGTGCTTCTCCAGTTCTTCGAGCATTGACTTGGTACTGTTGTATGCAAAAAGTGCATCTTGTTCCCGCAGCTCGAATTCTTTACTGATGGCCGCGATTTCTTTGGTTTCGTCCAGATAGTTGATGATACGTTTTTCTACGTTGTACTTGGTCAGGTCGTCTTCCTCCGAGTTGAGTTTTTTGCCGATGCGTTTCAACTCTTCCTCAAAGTATTTGATGACTTTGTCTGTTTCTCCGTAGCGAATACGGCGGTATTCTTCCACAAATTCGTCCATCAGGATGCTTACCGTGTTGTAGGCTATGCCGGGATCGCCGGAAGTATAGCTGATGTCCAGCAAATCACTCGTGAGCCGGCGTTGCACTTTGATGTTTTTCAAAGCGTTGTAGCTATAGAAAGGGTGATTGTAGTAGAACATTTCATAGATGTAGTTACCTTTTTTCGGACGCATATATGCTTCCAGATTGGCAACTGTTTTATCTTCGCTCGATTTGTCGATCAGCTTTAATATTTCCGGTCCATGCGGACTGTTTTTTAAGTGGTTATAGGTGTAATTGTAGCTGGATGGGGTGACTCCGTCGTTGTCATTGTCCGGATTTCCCTGGATAAGTACACGGGCAAATAATCGCAGGAATACTCTTTTCAGGGTGCTCTCGGCTTGCATGATACTTATCAGGTTGTCCATCGAATTTTGTACTGTCGCCCAGTCTGTGCGTTTATCGCTTTCCAAGTTGTATCCCGAGGCTACTCCGGTATAAAGTGTTGCTTTCACGTCGTATCCACCTTGCATGTGACGCGTATAGTAGAAGACGAGTAACGTGAAGATAGCGGTCCCTACCAGTATTAGCCAACGGTGGCGAAAGAGGGTCCGTATGATAGAAATGATGAAGTTCATATCTTAGTTTTTTTATTTTCTTATGATGGGAGTACGTGAAATAACCTCAAGTATCATTAAGCTCTTTGTCAATTCAAACTTGCTATTCTCATATGCCTCACGTGCAGTTGACTGCCTTTCTTTATCTACGGCCAAGTCGGAAGATTCTATGGTTCCGTTGGCAAAATTCTTTTCAGAAATTTCATATTGCACATTAGCAAGTACCAAACTTTCACTTCTCATTTTAAGTACTCTTATCTGTGAGGTAGCCATCGCATACATCTCAATAATATTCTTCTTGATTTCGTCGTACTTCACTTCCCGTTCCAATTCTGCACTGCGTAATGTGAGCCTTTGCCGGCTGATTTTACCCTTGAGGTCGAATAGGTCGTCTAAGGGGATGCTTAGACCGGCACCTACTGTGTAGCCATTTTGTGCCTGGGTGGAGTAGGTGAGGTATGGGGCGAGTGCCACGTCCGTATAGGTGGACTCATTACCGAACATTCCGTATTGATAGCTTCCCCGTAGACTGAAGAAACCCAGAAATGACCATTTCTCTTTTTGGAGTAATTTGCGCTCAATTCTCGCCTTTACGT
>DYCT01000244.1 GCA_019417975.1 Bacteroides sp. | reverse complement strand
TCTGTAAGTCGCGTCCTTCGCTGAAGTTAGGGACGCATTCCATAATTTTAGACCAATTCATAGCTTTATATTTTAAGTTTAACGTTATTACAATTTAATTGTTTTTATTCTGTTAGGATTGTTGATTGTTGTTACAATAAAAAGATATTAGAGCTTTTCATCGAGTACACGCTTGATGAGGTCTTCATCGGCCAAATATGGCATGGTGATGTGATAACCTTCTGCGTGAGTTTGGTTAAACTCTTCTGAAGTTTCCATTGCATGCTGGTTGCGAGCCCAAGAACGACGAGCTACACCGCCCATTACATCCCAAAGCATAGAAGAACGCAAAATGGCATCAACACGTTCGCTACCATCGCATACCATACCGAAACCACCGTTGATGGATTTGCCGATACCTACACCTCCGCCATTGTGTAAAGCTACCAAACTCATACCACGTGCACAGTTTCCGGCAAAACATTGTACAGCCATATCGGCCATTACGTTACTACCGTCTTTGATATTGGAAGTTTCGCGGAAAGGAGAGTCGGTACCGCTAACATCGTGATGGTCGCGTCCCAACATAATTGGGCCAACTTCACCGTTACGTACCATTTCGTTGAATTTCAAGGCAATGTTCATACGTCCCAGTGCGTCTTGGTACAGGATGCGAGCCTGAGTACCTACCACCAATTGGTTCTTTTCTGCATCGCGAATCCAGTTGTAATTATCCAAGTCTTGACCACGGCGTGTGGGATCAATGCATGACATGGCTGCGTGGTCGGTCTTGATAAGGTCTTCGTGTTTGCCACTCAAACATACCCAGCGGAAAGGACCATAACCATAGTCGAAAAGTTCCGGACCCATAATGTCTTCTACGTAAGATGGGAAGATGAAACCGTCTTTTTCGTCGACGCCATTGCGAGAGATTTCTTTCACACCGGCATCGTAGATAGCTTTCATAAATGAGTTACCATAGTCGAAGAAATAAGTACCACGGTTTACCAATTCTTTTATTACTGCAAAGTGGCGACGTAAAGATTCGTCGACATGTTGGTGAAACAATTCACGGTTTTCTTTCAACATTTTGGTGCGTTCTTCAAAAGTAAGACTCACCGGACAGTAACCGCCTTCATATACAGCATGACAAGAAGTCTGGTCGCTAAGCAATTCTATTTTTTCGTTGTGGGCTACTGCATATTCCAATAAGTCTACAATATTTCCGTGATAAGCGATAGAACAGGGCTCTTTCTTTTCCATGGCTTCGTGAGCCAAG
Organism: Bacteroides sp.; assembly: GCA_019417975.1. Classification (GTDB taxonomy): domain Bacteria; phylum Bacteroidota; class Bacteroidia; order Bacteroidales; family Bacteroidaceae; genus DYCT01. Next base: position 2,042 of record DYCT01000244.1, on the reverse strand, counting down.
CGGAATGCTTCCGGAATGTCGGCTGTGATATGGTGTACCCATCCTTGACTGTGGCGAGTTACGATGCGAGAATAGTCAACTTCTGCGATGATGGCTGCTGCACCGGCAATTTCGGCGGCCTTTGGTTGAGCACCACTCATGCCTCCTAAACCTGAAGATACAAAAATATGTCCGCGTAAGTCACCGTCTTGAGGAATACCCAATTTCATACGTCCGGCATTCAGCAATGTATTGAATGTGCCGTGAACAATACCTTGAGGACCGATGTACATCCATCCACCAGCGGTCATTTGTCCGTAGTTTGCTACACCCATTTGAGCTGCAATTTCCCAATCACTCTGATTGTCAAACAGGCCTACCATCATACTGTTAGTGATGATGACACGTGGTGCTTCGGGTTTTGATTTGAACAAGCCGAGCGGATGACCGCTTTCCACTACCAATGTCTGGTCTTGTGTCAACTCCTCCAAATACATTTTGATAAGGCGGTATTGCATCCAGTTCTGGCATACCTGACCGGTTTCACCGTAAGTAACCAATTCGTAAGGGTAAAGTGCGATATCGAAAGACAGATTGTTGTCAATCATTACTTGGAATGCTTTACCTTCTACGCATTTACCTTTGTATTCATCAATCGGTTTAGCTTTCAAATCACCTTCGGGGCGGAAACGGTAGCCGTAGATTTTACCGCGAGTAAGTAGCTCATCCATGAATTCCGGAGCAAGCTTTTCGTGAAGCTCGCGTGGAATATACCGTAGTGCGTTTTTTAAAGCGGTGGCTGTTTGAGCTGGAGATAATTTGTAACCGCGATCGGGTGCGCGGCGAATACCCTCCGCGAATTGCGGATAGTCGGGCAATTGGTTAGGCAATGTGAATTTCATAACTTCATAAGGTTTATTGATTTGCAAATGTAATAAATATACCGAATTATCACATATTTTACGGGATATTTAATAACATATTGCTATTTTTCAGGCATAGTATATCCTATTAAACCTTATTTCAAGCTTTATTATCTGCTGTATTTTTGCGAAAAAGTGTCTTTTTTACAAATTAAGGAATAAGCAACGAAGAGTCGCCATAGCTTAAGAAACGGAAATCATGACTTAGTGCATAGTCGTAGATAGTGTGCCAATCACCGTTGACAAAGGCCGATACCAATAGTAGTAAAGTGCTTTGTGGCTGGTGAAAATTGGTAACCATACGCTGTACGATGTGATATTCGTAACCTGGGGCTATGATGATTTGTGTGCTGGTGTGGAGAGCTTCCAACTTATGACAATCCATATAAGTAAGAATGGCTTGCAGAGCTTCTGTTGAAGATAGGGTGGAAAGAGTTTCATATGGTTGCCATTGACGTACATGTAAGGCTTCGTCCGATGCTTCTGGATTTTGATGCAAGGTTACTCCGATGTGATAAAGACTCTCCAGAGTGCGTACAGAGGTGGTGCCTACAGCTGTGCAATGTCCTCCATGGGCAATGAGTCGCTCAATGGTGTGTCGGCTTACGGAAATGTATTCGGTATGCATTTCGTGTCCTTCGATTAGTTCGCTTTTTACCGGTCGGAAAGTACCAGCCCCAACATGCAGAGTCAGCTCTTCTAGCTCAATACCCTTTTGCTGGAGGCTGTCCAATACTCGTTGGGTAAAGTGTAAGCCTGCGGTAGGGGCTGCTACAGAACCTTTTATTTTGCTATAGACAGTCTGATAAGTCTTTTTATCGCTCTCTTCTGTCTTTCTGTTTAAATAAGGAGGAATGGGCAATTCGCCAAATTCTTCCAAAATATCGGCAAAAGTAATGGATGGATTGTCCCAGTTGAAGTCTACCCAATGACTTGTGCCTCGGCATTCTCCTTTTTGAGCAGACAATGTCAGGGGTTTACCTTTTACAGTAAGGGTGCGGTGCAGTGTGCCTTCTTTCCATTTCTTCAGATTCCCGATGAGGCATAACCAAGCACAATGTTGGGTTTGTTGGAAAGATAATACATAATCGGCCGGTGCAATAGGTTCCAGGCAGAATACTTCGATGAGTGCGCCTGTGT
>DYCT01000243.1:2017-3305 GCA_019417975.1 Bacteroides sp. | reverse complement strand
GTTCTGTAGTGAAAGTAATGAGATAATCTCGATTTTCTCGATAGGAAGAGCGTCGCTTTTGGCGACGCTCTTTTTTTATGCCTTTTTGTTGTTGTGCTGCTTCGGCTTCGGTATGCAGGCATCTCTTTTTTTTACTTTCATTTTGATTTTTTATTCCCTCTTTATAGTGTAGTTTTCAATACTTTTTCCCATCTTTGCATTCAGTAATGCCGGATATAGGTTTCACATTGTTATTTATGCGTCTTGTCCGGTACATACCCCTTAAATCTATAAATATGGAACCAATTCGTAATTTTGACCAGTTGACTGCACATTTGAAAGACCTGAACCAGCGTAAACGCATTGCTGTGGTTTGTGCAAATGACGAGAACACCGAGTATGCCATTCAGCGTGCATTGGAAGAAGGCATTGCTTCTTTTCTGATGATTGGCGACACTTCCAAATTAGAGAAATACACCTTCTTGAAGGATTACCCCGAATACGTGTCGTATATCGATATCAAAGACTCCGACGAAGCCGCTCGCGAAGCAGTACGCATCATACGTGAGGGTGGTGCCGATATCCTGATGAAAGGTATCATCAATACCGACAACTTGCTTCGTGCCATCCTGAATAAGGAACAAGGCTTGTTGCCGAAAGGCAAAGTGCTGACTCACCTGGCTGTGATGCAGATTCCTACATACGATAAATTGTTGTTCTTCTCCGATGCAGCCGTTATTCCCCGTCCTACACTGGAGCAGCGCATCGATATGATTTGGTATGCCATCCATGCCTGCCATCATTTCGGTATTGAGCAACCGCGCATTTCTTTGATTCACTGTACAGAGAAGGTGAGCGAGAAATTCCCCCATTCGGTAGATTATGCACACATTGTAGAGATGGCCAAAGCCGGAGAGTTTGGCAATGCGATTATTGACGGTCCGCTGGATGTAAAGACCTCTTGCGAAAAGACCAGTGGAAACATCAAAGGCATCGTTTCTCCTATCAATGGTGAAGCCGATGTGCTTATCTTCCCCAACATCGAGTCGGGTAACGCCTTCTACAAGGCAGTCTCTCTGTTCTCGCATGCCGATATGGCCGGTCTGCTTCAAGGACCTATCTGTCCGGTCGTATTACCTTCGCGCAGCGATTCAGGTCTGTCTAAATACTATAGCATTGCTATGGCTTGTCTGACCAGCAAATAACCGTTGTTTTTTTAATCTTAAACCAAATACTATTATGCGAATACTTGCCATTAATCCGGGGTCGACATCGACTAAGATTGCTGTGTTCGAGGATGAAAATCCTA
>DYCT01000243.1:0-2007 GCA_019417975.1 Bacteroides sp. | reverse complement strand
AATCCTATTTATCACAAAACCATCCGTCATTCGGTTGCCGAATTGGCTCAATACACTTCGGTAGAAGAACAGTATGAGTTTCGGAAAGGCTTGATTGTTTCTGAACTGGAAGCAGCAGGCATCCCGATGGATTTTTGCGTCATCATGGGACGTGGCGGTCTGTTGAAACCGATGCCGGGAGGTGTGTTCGAAGTGAACGAGCTGATGCGCCAAGACATTATGGACGCTCCGCGCAAGCATGCGTGCAATTTGGGCGGTCTGATTGCTGCAGAACTGGCTGCCGACATCCCCGGATGTCGTGCTTTCATTGCCGATGCCGGTGTAACAGACGAGTTGGATGATGTGGCACGTGTCACAGGCAATCCGTTGGTGCCGAAGATTACAATTTTCCATGCCTTGAACCAGAAAGCGATTGCACGCAAGTATGCAGCAAGTGTAGGCAAGAAATACGAAGACCTCAATCTGGTGGTTGCCCATCTGGGAGGAGGCATTTCGGTAGGTGCACACCGTCGCGGTAGGGTAGTCGATGTAAACAATGCCCTTGATGGCAGTGGTCCGTTCTCGCCCGAACGTTCCGGTACAATGCAGGCCGGTGAGTTGGTGAACATCTGCTTCAGCGGTAAGTACACCAAGAAGGAAGTCGTGTCGATGATTTTCGGTAAAGGTGGTCTGATGGCTCATTTCGGTTCGAATGATGCGAAAGCTCTTTCTGAAGAGGCCAATAACGGCAACGAGCAGGTGGCGTTGGTTATCAAGGCTATGCTTTACAACATCGGAAAGGAAATTGCTGCCATGACAGCGGCGCTGAGCGGTGATGTCGATGCTATCTTGTTGACAGGCGGTATCGCTTACGACAAGGAATGGATGGCAATGATTGTCGACCAGGTGAAATATCTGGCTCCGGTACATATCTATCCGGGCGAAGACGAGCTCGAAGCTTTGGCATTAAGTGGTCTGCGTGTGATGCGTGGAGAGCAGGAAGTGCAAGAGTATAAATAACTCTAACTCTTTCCATTATAATCTTAAAAGGTATCTCAAGGTAAAGTGATTTATCTTGAGATACTTTTTTTTTAGGCTGTTTATTGTATGGATTGGGTCGCTTATTCCCGTTTGGGATTCTTGGGAAACCAACCTTTCTTTACCCGTTCTTCTTGTTCGAATAGCTCTTTGATGGTCCAGAATGAAGAAAAGGAGAATACGCCCAGCAAAGACGAGATAAAGAGATTGGCCACGAATACCGAACCGATGACTCCTGCTAACCCACTGAGCAGGAATATCCACCAGCATCCCGTCCCCCAATGATAATGTGCTTTAATCACGATGGGATGAAACAATCCGATGATGAGGAAGGTGCAGATACCAATCAGTAATCCGGAGTAATGCATGGCTATAATGTTTTGAGTGGAATATTTGGGGTAAAAGAAAGCCGGAAAAGATTGGATTCTCCGGCTTGTAATGGGGCTTTATTCTTCCGCTTCGCGGATTGGAATCTCTTTCTTGATGCTTTGTTCTAATGAGATGAGTGTCTCAGTAGCAACCACGCCCGGAATCTCTTGCATTCGTGAGTTCAACAACTCCATCAAGTGCTCGTTGTCGCGTGCATAGAGCTTGGTAAGCATTGTGTACGGACCGGTGGTGAAGTGGCATTCTACAATTTCAGGAATGCGTTGGAATTCGCTTACTACGGTTTTATACATAGATGCTTTCTCTAGTTTGATACCTACGTATGTACAAGTTCTGTATCCTAAACTTTTGGGGTTGACATGGTAGCCGGAACCGATGATTACACCTAAGTCAATCAAACGTTGTACACGTTGGTGGATGGCTGCACGTGATACACCACATTCCGCTGCGACATCTTTAAATGGGATACGGGCGTTCTGAGATATAATTTCCAGAATCCGTTTGTCGAGACTGTCAATTTTTTCCATATATAAGAGTGTTAATTGTTCTTTCTTGTCATTATGTAAGCAAATATAGGTAAAAATTTTAATTTATCTATAAAAA
>DYCT01000242.1:1316-3306 GCA_019417975.1 Bacteroides sp. | reverse complement strand
CTCGTCATCAATGCACTTCACCTCCCCGGTGGCGAGAAACTTCTCATAATAGGAACTAAATAAATTTGTGGATGATATACATTATTAATGATAGCGAATTGTTTAACTAATAATGTATCAGACATGAACATTGAAAATTTTGAAACGTATCTTCATCAAGGGAATATGGCGGAGAATACGGTTGCGGCTTATCTCTATGCCGTAAAAGAATACTATTCCCGACACAAGGAACTGAACAAGCGCAATCTGCTTGTTTATAAAACCTATCTCATTGAAAAATTCAAGCCTAAAACTGTAAATCTTCGTATTCAGGCAATGAACAAATACCTTGATTGTATAGGAAAATCTCGTCTGAGATTAAAATCCGTCAAGGTACAACAGCGTAGCTACTTGGAAAATGTAATCAGCAATGCCGACTATGTTTTCCTAAAGAACAAACTTAAAAAAGAGGAAAATCAAGAGTGGTATTTCGTAGTTCGTTTCCTTGCTGCCACCGGAGCAAGAGTCAGCGAACTAATACAAATGAAGGTGGAACATGTGCAGATGGGCTATTTTGACATCTACACCAAAGGTGGCAAGATACGCCGTATCTATATTCCGAAAGCTTTACGCAAGGAAGCTACAGAATGGCTTGGCAAAGTTAATCGTACCACAGGCTATCTTTTTCTTAACCGTTTCGGTGAACGTATCACTACAAGAGGTATTGCACAACAGTTGAAGAACTATGCTGCCAAATATGGATTGAATGAAAAAGTGGTTTACCCTCACTCGTTCCGTCATCGTTTTGCCAAAAATTTCTTGGAGAAGTTCAATGATATTTCTTTGCTTGCCGACCTAATGGGGCATGAGAGTATAGAAACCACTCGCATTTATTTGAGACGCAGTAGTGCCGAACAGCAAGAGATTGTTGATAAGGTCATAACATGGTGAGACATTAGGAAGGTTGGTTCGTCCATCCTTCCTAATTCCGCTAAAAACACATCGAATATATTATCCATCCTCCCAATGTCAAACAGAAATACGCATACAATATCCAAAATCCAATAACGGAGATTTTTGCTATCCAGCCATTAAGAGAAAACGAAGTATAAGATTTCGCAAATCTATGAACTTCTTTCCAATGTTTTTCATGAGTGGCTTTCAACTCTGCTATTTGTTTTTCAAATAGGCATTTTTCTTCCTCAACCAATTTGTGGCGATATTCAGCAAGGATGGATTTATCCGTTTCGCTAAGTTTTACAGTTACAACAGTATTCTCTACTTGAATAAAAGTGCGGCAAATAGCATTGGCTATATTATCGGACTTTTTCATCGCTGCATTAAGGGTTTGTGTTGATTTTTCAAGAGCTGCCATTGAAGAATCTACACAGGCTTTTATCTGTTTCAATTCTTGAATAGCGGCTTTGATGTCCTCTATCTGATTTGTAAGATTGACAAATTCGGTGTCAAATTCTATACGATTTTCTATTCCACTAATGTTATCATCATTATCTGTACTTTTGCTATCCTGCACAGGCGAAGGTGATTGGTCATATTTACTTTTACGCATAGGCAGGTTATAAATGAAATGTTATCTGCTTCTGTTACGCTTAATGGGCTTACAGAGCCATTTTGCCATTTTTGCACAACGGATTGCCCAGTTACGTTCATCCTCGTCTTTGTCTTTACCCCATCCACTACCGGGACTGCCACCACCTCCGCATGAAGATGACATAGAAGTGGCTGCATCCAAATATCCGGCAAACAACAAGGTGGCAACTTTAAGCAAATCAGCGTGTTTGACTCCTTCATCCGAATCTACAAGTTCTTCGTCAAACACAGACTTGACAGAATGAGGTAAACTTATATCAAACATTTTTCCATCTACTGCAATAGAATAATGATGAAATGGAGGATTTAATTGTGTTACCGTTTTGTTATTCTCTTGCATACTCGTTTTTTCATTTTTTGATTGAGACTGAATTGTTTGTGCAGAAGAATTGTGTAATCC
>DYCT01000242.1:0-1306 GCA_019417975.1 Bacteroides sp. | reverse complement strand
GTGTAATCCTGCCCATGTAGCTTCAATTTTTGATGGTATTAATTTCCGACTTTTACCCAATATTGAAGATTTATAAATGGAGTTCCCCTTTCGTATGGCATATCCTTTGACTATTCCGGTATCGTCTTTCGTCAGTTTTATGTCATATCCCTTAGCATTCACCATTTGGCAATAAGTAGCCCAATCAAATTTGGGCATGGCTTTCAAAATGGCAATACAGTCTTCGCTGATTTGCTGAATATTTTCGCTACGACGTTGCACAGATTGTAGCCAACCTCGTTTCTCATTGATGATGTTGGCTGCACGAACAGCACGTTCTCCGATGTAATGCGCATCATTTGTATTGCCATTATTATCTATTCGGTTAGCCACAATATGCAAGTGTGGAATGCCACTCTTGCTATCAGTATGTAGCGAAACAACATACTGGCTGTTTTTGATATTGGTCGGTTTGAACCGACAATCTGATTTGCCAAGTCTTTTGTCAATACCATCAAGAACAGAGATAAACTCATCTGCCAAATCCTGCCAGTCTTTCATCGACCAACTTATAGTTTCTTCTTTGGCTGGAGAAATCTCAAAGCGTAGTGCGTTCAAGGTTATGGGCTTCGGATTATACCTGTCTTTCATACATTGGTGCTGGTGCTGCATCATCCGTGACCACATAGCCAAAGGCTCGATATTTTCGGGCAAACCATTCACTTTGACAAGTCGTACCTTGTCTTTTTCCATTGAATATTCAATGGCTCTCGCTCCGTGAGAGATTGCGTTTCCTTGTGCTATCATAACTTCAAATTTGATTTATACTGTTCCGAATCTGTCCCCATCGTGCGATAAGCCTGTTGACTGCTTCTATCCATGCACGCATATAATTTTCATCACGGAAATATCTCTTTTTTATCTCATCGGGTTTACCTTTGAGAACATTCTGAATGCGGATAAGGTCAGCTCTTGCATCCGATAGAGAATTTAGACCTTGCACTTCCTCATTAGAAAGTCGCTTATTCGGATGGTGATTTTGGAGTAATTTTCGCCCATAGTTACTGAGCGTCATTCCACATTCGGCTGCTTTTGCAGCAACCGTTTCGTACTCTTTTTCAGTCAAACGAATATCAATATGACGGGTGCGAACATTCTGTTTATCGTTGTCTTGTAGTATATCCATAGCTGTTTATAACTGGAATTTATTTATAAAAATATTCAACTCATTGCGAGCCTGCGAGTAATGCAAGAAGCCTCCAAGATGACAAGTGAGTGAAACTATTTTGTCGGATGGTGGTACTTCTTGCATAGGACACCCATTAAA
>DYCT01000241.1:1553-3307 GCA_019417975.1 Bacteroides sp. | reverse complement strand
TTCTTTATCATGTCAGTATATTTAGAGTCATTTCAGATATTCTTCAAGATAGGATTATTCACCTTAGGAGGAGGCTATGCCATGGTCCCCCTTATCGAAGAAGAAATTGTCAATAAACACAAATGGGTAAACAAGGAAGATTTTCTCGACCTCCTTGCCATTTCACAATCTGCTCCCGGCATTTTTGCTGTAAACATGTCTATTTTCATTGGCTATAAGCTACGTGGAGTAAAAGGCAGTATCGTTACAGCACTGGGCACTGTCCTCCCCTCTTTCCTTATCATCTTGGCTATTGCCCTCTTCTTCCAGGCATTCCAGCATAATCCGATAGTGGAACGCATCTTCAAGGGAATCCGTCCGGCCGTTGTGGCACTCATTGCAGCCCCAACATTCAGCATGGCTCGTTCAGCAAAGATTAATCGCTATACCTTAATTATTCCTGTTGCATCGGCTTTGCTCATTTGGCTTTTAGGGGTCTCTCCTATATACATTATTATATTGGCCGGCATTGGCGGCTACCTCTACGGACGTTTCCATCAAAATAAAGCATCATGATTTACTTATACCTATTCTATACATTCTTTAAAATTGGTCTCTTCGGTTTCGGAGGTGGTTATGCCATGCTTTCACTCATACAAGGTGAAATCGTACAACGTTTTGGTTGGATTAGTTCTCAGGAATTTACCGACATTGTAGCCATTAGCCAGATGACTCCGGGCCCTATTGGTATCAACTCTGCTACCTACGTAGGCTACACCGCAGTACAAAATGCCGGATTCGAAGGTCCTGTTTTCGGTTTTTTAGGTTCTTGCACAGCTACCTTTGCCGTTGTATTTCCCTCGTTTATCCTAATGTTGCTCATCAGCAAGTTTTTCTTAAAATATCAAAAACATCCCGTAGTAGAGTCTGTCTTCCAAGGTTTGCGCCCTGCGGTAGTAGGTTTATTGGCTTCGGCAGCTCTCTTGTTGATGAACACTGAAAACTTCGGCGATTTTCAAACCGATAAATACACATTTTTCATCAGCGTCGGCATTTTCCTCGTCACATTTATCGCTACAAAGGTCTACAAAGTAAACCCTATTAAAATGATTATTTTCATGGGGATAGCCGGTCTCCTACTCTATTGAAACAATACATCATGGAAATAAGAAAAGCAAAATCGAGTGATAAAGAAACCATTCTGCATCTTCTAGACAGCGGACGGGAAATCATGCGACGCAACGGCAACCCTTTGCAATGGCCTGATGGTTATCCCAACCCCGAAACAATAGACACAGACATTACCCAAGGAGTAAGCTATCTCTGTTTGGAAGATGGAAAAGCTGTAGGAACTTTTGCCATGATACCGGGCCCGGACCCAACATATGCCACTATTTATCAAGGTAGGTGGATAGACAACACGCTTCCTTACCTGGTTGTGCACCGCATGGCAAGTTTGCCCGATAGTCATGGCATATTCCGTGCATGTTTAGAGTATTGCAACGCTTGGTGTAACAACATCCGTATCGATACACACCGCGATAACCATATTTTGCAGCACAACCTGCAGAAGCACGGTTTTAGCTACTGCGGAATTATCCACATAGCCAACGGTGATGAACGATTGGCTTACCAGCGTATTCTTTCTCGCTAACCGAAAAGTCAATAAAAGACTCATCGAAACCTTCACTTTAAAAGAGCTGCCCCTGTTGCAATGTTATATTGCAACAGGGGCAGCTCTTTTCATGCAACATTTAAGTTGCTTATCATAACTT
>DYCT01000241.1:0-1543 GCA_019417975.1 Bacteroides sp. | reverse complement strand
GCTACAGGCTTCGATTCGTTTTGCAAACGGTCGAGGGCTGTTACCACATAGCGATACTTGGTTTTCCCATTCTCATAGGGTAGTTTATAAAATGTCTGTCGGGTAATCGTTACAATCTTAGAAGCATCTTCCAGATTCACTTTCTCCTTGTTCGCAAAACGGTATACCACATACTGCACAGCTTCATCCATCTTATCTTTTGCTTCCGGAGCTTTCCAAAATAAAATCAAGCCGTCTTCAGTCCATACGTCTTTCAGCTTTTTCACATGTTTCGGAGCCTTGTCGTCAAGGAACGGATAACGAGGCTGTAAAGCCGGTGTACGATGATAATTGCTTGACAACAAATCGGCATATCCGCCAATATTGGACACAACCTGCACACCCGGCCATTGACAACTGCCTTGTATCGCCGGATATTGACGCTGCAACTGCATCTTGGCCGCCATCTGATGAATCGATGGATTGTTTACATCGGCTTTCGACACAGTTCGCTTCACATCCTGACCAATAAACAACGGACGGGCAGCCGCATGATGTGCCCACCATCCCACCAAAGTAGCATAATCGGCTACCGGATGTCCTATCTCCCAATACACTTGCGGAATGGTATAGTCCACCCAACCATTGTTTACCCACAACAAGATGTCGGCATACAAATCATCATAGTTCTGTAGTCCATTGGTATTACTACCATTGACAGGATCACTCTTTTTATTACGATAAATGCCGAAGGGTGACACACCAAACTTCACCCAAGGTTTTATTTCGTGGATAAGCTGATGTAGCTGTTTCATCAATATATTCACATTATCACGACGCCAGTCGCCTCTATCGCGAAATCCCATTCCGTAACGAGCAAAACTCAATCTGGAAATTTCTCACCGGCTATTGGATACGGATAAAAATAATCGTCAAAATGAATACCGTCCACATCATAGCGAGTCACAATATCTGCCACTACCTTGCTGATATGCTTCCTCGATTCGGGCAATCCGGGGTCGAAAAACAACTGCTTGCCATACGCTACAAACAGTTCCGGATGCTGATGATAAAGATGTGTGGGTGCCAATACAGTATTCGGACTTGTCTTCACCCGATATGGATTTATCCAGGCATGAAATTCCATTCCACGCTTATGACACTCGGTTATCATGAAAGCCATGGGGTCCCACATTGGCTGAGGAGCTTTGCCCTGCACCCCAGTAAGAAAACGGCTCCAAGGCTCCAACTTGCTTGCATACAAAGCATCTGCTTCCGGACGTACCTGAAACAAGATAGCATTGATACCTGCCCGTTGCAGGCTGTTCAACTGGTTCACCAACAGCTGTTTGGTCTCTTCTACCGACTTGTTCATATATTCACCACTGATGGCATGCAACCATGCACCTCTAAACTCGCGTTTAGGAGCTACCGTCTGTGCCATTAAAGGCAAAACCAATGCACAAACCAACCAAACTAAAAAGAATTTATGTTTATTCATAATCAATTATCTCTTTTTTTTAAGATGAGCAAACACTACTGTCCCGTTAAAGTAGACTAATCG
>DYCT01000240.1 GCA_019417975.1 Bacteroides sp. | reverse complement strand
AAATTATCCCATTGAATGATTGGTAGATAAATAGGATAAAGAAGGAGAATCTGGTATTTCTCCTTTCGGGAAACGGTCGTTTATGTGCTGACGGTTAGTTGTTGTCCGATGTGTCAATCCGTAAGCAACCGGTTCGGGGAGTCGCTGTTTTGAATGGGCGGAGTTGTAGTTGTCTCCGTGGGCTTTTCGATGGAAGAACCGTCTCTCCGTTGATAATGGCCAACGCCTGTTTGAGTAGGTATTCGTGCGTGTCGCCCAATGCGTAGATAGTGTCTGCAAACGTGGCTTCGTCTTCTTCACTATAGCTGTAGTCGGGTGTCAGGCCTTTCGAGTAGTCGGTCTCATTTGTTCCATTACTTACTTGGGCTACAATAGGGTGCAAGATGATGTCCGGAAATTTGGGAGAACTGATGGAAAGCGACGCGACGTTTTTCCCTTCTGTGACGGAGCCGATTAATCGGACATCTATATAAGGTTTCAGGCCGTTGATGACTGCTTCCGAAGCCGATGCTGTGCGACTGCCGGTGATGACGTATAGCGTCTTCAGATTTAGGTTTTTGCCTTTTGCAAGGTCGGCAGAGAGGGCATAGGTGGTATCTCTTTCTGTATTCAACTCGTTGAAAGAAAGGTGGCAGAAGGGTTCTCCCATTTTTTCGGAAGGAGCAAGCAGGCTGGCTAATAGCTGGGCACAACTCAGTAGCCCACCGCTGTTGTAGCGCAGGTCTAAGATGAACTCTGTAACTTGCATGCTTTGGTATTTGGCGAAGCTGGCAAGCAACTGTTGGTCGTAGGTTTGGTTGGAGGGGGTAGTGCTGATACCGGAGCTGAACCTGTTATATAATAGGTATCCGATTTGTTTGCCTGCGTATGAATATACGGTATCTACCAGAAACGGACTGTCTTCGAGAGGGCGGGCTGCTGCAACCGAAAGTATGTCCGTGTCGGTCCATACAGCGATGCTGTTGGTTGTGTCGGCTTGAGCTCGGGTTATTGATGTCTCATTCCCGGAGTAGAGCAGGTGATAGTTGCTGCTTGTCAGCTTTTCGCCATTAACCTCTGATATCCAGTCTCCTCGCTTCAGTCCGGCTTGCTCGGCAGGTGAATCTTTCAATACGTAAATGATTCTTGCTACCAGCTGTTTAGGGGTTTGCGAAGGCTGGAAGAGAAAAAAGTCGAACCCGTATGTCGATTCTTCTTGTATGCTTTTGGTGCTGCTTGATAGGGTCTCTAAATAGGAATATCTGTCTCCTTTCCCGTTTTGGCATTTGGTCGATAGCAGGCTTTTGAAGAATACGTCTGACTCCTGGAAAAAGTTTAGCTTGTTATCGGCAGGCATGTCATTCTTCCACAAATAGAGATTGTCCATCTGCTCTTTAATCCAGACATCTTGTGCGGTCAGTGCTTCGTATTCGTAGGTGCGGTCTTCCCTGCAGGAGAAGAATGCCACACTTGTTAGGATTAAAGTGAAGATTTTTAGGTGTTTCATTGCCTAATTAGTCTTTTATGATTTCTGCAAACAGGTCGATGTGTTCATCCACATAGCGTGCAATGGTTTCGGTGACTTCTTCTTCCATTTCGATGTAAGCATCTTCCAAATTGTCAAAAGCCTCATATTGTTCATACATAGCCATAAACTCATCGTACGAGCGTTCGCGGGTGAGGTCGTCTTTGTGCTTGTCATAAATCTCCTTGGCCTTGTAAACCAGTTTGGAAAAATTGTTTGCCCCGAACAGGCGCATGGCTTTCGCAAAAGGGTTGTCGAAGATGTATCCGCCATATCCGTTCTGGATGAGCTGGATAAACCCTCCTTCCATCACTTCTTCACGGAAGAAATGATATCCTAATAGCGAATGTTGATAGCCGTTTAGTAAAGGCATGTTTTCGGCATTCAGCTCGCCCGAGATTGTTTCCAGATATTTGTTGGTAAACACGGAAATGAATTCGTCCATTCCTTCTGAAGCGGCTTTTATTATACTTGATTCGGGTATCTGAATTGTATGCATGTCTTTGATAATTTGGAATTATATATGGGGCAAAGATAATAGAAAGAAATGAAATTAAATGTATTTCCGGCAGAATGTTTGAAGTAGGAGCGGGAGAGAGGATTGCTGCCGGCGAAAAGACGCTGTCGCTTCAGAATGAAGTCTGCCCTCTTAACTTTTTGCGATAATATAGGCCTTAGTGGATATTTTTTTGTAAATTTGCCCATCTTTGTGCCGATTGCCCAATTGGTTTTTATTTTATGAATGGTTGCGTGGTAATGCGTAATGCAGTCGGTAAGTTTTAACTGTAAATTTTTAGATGGACTATGAGAAAATTTCTTCTTCTAATAGCTTGCTTGTTATGTCTGGTCGAAGCAAAAGGACAAAATAACGAATCGGCCAAAGAAACGGATGAATTATTGAATAAAGCATATAAGACGATGCTGAATAATCCGGGGCAGGCTTTGAATTATGCTTCTAAAGCATTGGATGAGGCAAAGAAGATAAACGATTCAACCCGCATCGTGCGGGCGTTGTGTAATATAGGTCATGCCTATATGCTTTTAGGTGAGTTCGACCTGAGTGCGTCCTATCAGTATCAGGCTAAATCGTATTGTCCTTCTAAAGATATCCGTTCGTTGGCGCATATCAATCTGAATTTGGGTACGCTCTATTCTATCTTAAAGGATTACCCCTACGCAATAGAACTGATTGATAAAGCCACGCATTCTTATAAAGCATTGAATGACTCTAATGGTATCGCGAATGCTTATAATGCCCGTGGGCTTGTACATATATATATGGACCAGTATGATGTGGCTGAAAAGTTTTTTAAAGATGCGTTGCGTATCAATCGAATTCAAAAGAATGAAAATTATATCGCTACCAACATTAATAACCTTGCCTTATATAAAGGAGATACAAAAGAGAAAATCGCTTTGCTTCATGAGGCGATTGGTATAAATGAAAAGAAACAGTCTTTTTGGGCGCTGGCCGAAAACTATAATAATTTAGGATTACAGTATACTTATGGTAAGCAGTACGACGAAGCATTGAAAGCATTGAATACTGCTTATGATTATGCAAAGAAAGTGGGAGCACGCGATTTGGTACGCGACAACATGGAATACCGCTCAAATCTTTATGCGGAAAAGAAAGATTATACGCAGGCTTATAAATATCGTTTGCAATACGAAGAGGAGAGTTCCGTTTTGATGAGTGAAAAACGAATCACGAGTATTGAGCGAAAGGTGGCGCACCAACGACTGCTGGATGTTCAAAATGAAAAGATGTTGCAGGGACAAGCGCATTCGATAGAAATATGGAAACGGAATTTTGCTATTATATTAATAATGGTAGTATTCTTATTGGTGGCGGCCTTCTTCTCTGCAAAACTGTATAAG
>DYCT01000024.1:10089-12678 GCA_019417975.1 Bacteroides sp. | reverse complement strand
GGCGAAGTATCTTAAGATACCTGGAAAAGTATCCTAAGATACCCGGTCCAAAATCATGCTTTTCAGCGACCCAAAAACAGGCTTTTGGGCTCCAATATCTTGCATAAATATGCAAAATGAGTCAATATACATGAATAGTTATGCATAAATATGCAAAACTTGAATGCTTGTAAATATCAATATGTTCTGTATGACTTTTATATTGATTGCTTTTGTTTCATAATACTATTGTTTAGGTGTTAAAACGGTAAATTTAAGATAAGGCTGTGCATAATGCATTCCGGTATCTGTTATATCCCTTGAGCCAGCTGCACTTACCTTTACATGATAAACCTGAAACCTTTCAAAAAGTGTGTTTCTTTTGATTCCATTTTCTTATTGAATAGCGATAAGTCGATAAAATAGCCCAGTTCGTCTATTTCATTTTTATTCCGCATCTCTGTCATTTACTTTTGTTGTGTGGATATAAAAAAAGAAAGTATGGACAAAGTAAGAACATGGATTACGCTCGCATTGTGTTTGCCTTGCAGTTGTGTCGTATGCGCTCAAGACAATCCGCCTTCCGGTTGGAATCTGCGTACCTGTATTGATTATGCATTGCAGAACAATATCACGATTCAGCAGAATGAACTTCAAGTACGCAATGCCGAGGTTGATGTGAAGAGTAGCAAGGCGGCTCTTTTCCCCAGTCTGTCGGCCAACGTCGGACAGCGTATCGTGAACAGACCGAAAAGCGAGAGCAACACACTCATTGATGGAGACAACATAACAACCAGCCAAAGCAAGACGAGCTACAATGGAAGTTATGGTGTGGATGCCAACTGGACTCTCTTTAACGGTGGTAAACGGTTGAACTCTTTCAAACAGCAACAAATCAACAAGAACATTTCGGAGCTGAACCTGGAAGAGAGTAAGAATACCCTTACCGAAAACATTACACAAGCCTATCTACAAATACTTTACGCAACCGAAGCTGTACGAATCAACGAGCAGACACTTCAGGTAAGCGAAGAGCAATACAACAGGGGTAAGGCATTGCTGGAGGCAGGAAGCATTTCGGCCAGCGATTTGGCTCAGCTTAAGTCGCAAGTCAGTACCGACCGTTATCAGTTGATTACGGCTCAAGCCACGTTGCAGGATTACAAACTGCAATTGAAACAGTTGCTCGAAATTCAAACTACAGACGACCTGGTGCTGACGCCTTCTGTTCCTGCCGATGTCGATGTGCTGACTCCGCTTCCGGAACTGGCACAAGTCTATCAGAGAGCTGCTGCACTGAGACCTGAAATTCAGGCCGGACAGAAAAACATCGAAAGTGCACAGCTTGGCATCAAAATAGCGAAAGCCGGGTACTTACCTTCACTTAGCTTGAGTGCCGGAATTGGAAGCAGCCATGCTAACGGTAACAATTTTAGTTTTAGTGAGCAGGTCAAGCGAAACTGGAACAATTCGTTGGGACTGACGATAAGCATCCCCATCTTCAACAACCGCCAGACCAAAAGTGCTGTCCAGAAAGCGCAGATAGAGAAACTGAGCTATGAACTGCAACTGAAGGACGAAGAGAAGCAATTGTATAAGACCATAGAAACGTTATGGTACGATGCTCGAAAAGCCCAACAGCAATATACAGCTGCCAAAGAGAAGCAGGAGAGTGCCCAAGCCAGCTACGATTTGGTAAACGAACAGTTCAACTTGGGAATGAAGAACACTGTTGAGTTGCTCACTGAAAAGAACAATCTGGCCAGTGCACGTCAGGAACAGTTGCAAGCCAAATACATGGCATTGCTCAGTACCACCCTGTTGAACTATTATCAGGGCGAGGAAGATTTTAATTTATAATATAAACGATTAGCAATAGATACAATGGAAAAGAAGAAACTAGTATGGATAGGAGTAGCTGTGTTGGCAGTGGCAGGCGTCGGTTTCTGGCTTGTAAACAGCGGTCCGAAAGAACATTCCGTTTCGTTTGAAACAGAGAAGGTCGCTCTGGGTAATATCTCAGAATCCATAACAGCCACCGGTACAATAGAGCCTGTAACCGAAGTGGAAGTAGGTACGCAGGTCAGCGGTATTATCGATAAAATCTATGTGGATTACAATTCCACAGTGACTAAAGGACAGCTGATTGCCGAGATGGACCGTGTCACACTGCAAGCCGAAGTGGCTTCGCAGAAAGCCGTATACCATGGAGCAGAGGCTGAATTCAACTATCAGAAGAAGAATCTTGAACGCAACAAGGTTTTGCATCAGAAGAACCTAATCAGCGAGACCGATTACGAACTTTCCATTTACAATTATGAAAAGGCGCAGAGTAGCTATGAGAGTGCACAGGCAGCGTTGGCACGTGTAGAGCGCAATCTGGCTTATGCTACGATTACATCTCCCATCGATGGAGTTGTGATTAGTCGGGATGTAGAGGAAGGGCAGACGGTAGCTTCCGGTTTTGAGACACCTACACTGTTTACCATTGCAGCCGATTTGACACAGATGCAGGTTGTAGCCGATGTTGATGAAGCCGATATAGGCGGTGTCGAAGAAGGACAGCGTGTCAGCTTTACCGTAGATGCTTATCCCAATGATGTGTTTGAA
>DYCT01000024.1:7602-10079 GCA_019417975.1 Bacteroides sp. | reverse complement strand
GTACCGTTGTCACTTACGAAGTGGTTATCGCTGCTCCCAATCCGGACTTGAAACTGAAACCGCGTCTTACAGCCAATGTCACAATTTTCACATTAGACCGTTCGGACGTGTTGCGCGTTCCTGCCAAGGCTCTTCGTTTTACCCCCGAGAAAGTATTGACTGGTGGTGATAAGATTACCATTAACGATTGCTCTGAACCGGAAAAGGTATGGACCGTACAGGGGAATACGTTGACTGCTCACCCGGTCCGTACAGGTATCTCTAATGGAGTCTATACAGAAATCGTCAGTGGCATTCAGGAAGGTAGCGAGGTTGTGACCGAAATCAGTTTTAATCACTTGTCAAAGAATCCTTCTCCATCGGCAGAAGGTGAGAGCAATGCGGAACGCAGCCCCTTCATGCCTGGCCCTCCGGGAAGGAACAATAACAAACGAAAATAAGTTCAGCACAATGAAAAAGACGGTTATAGAATTACAAAATATAAAGCGGAATTTCCAGGTAGGCGAGGAAACGGTACATGCTTTGCGTGGAGTCTCGTTTCAGATTCATGAGGGCGAGTTTGTTACCATCATGGGTACTTCAGGCTCCGGCAAATCTACACTGTTGAACACCTTGGGATGCCTGGATACTCCGACAAGCGGTGAATACTTGCTGGACGGAGTCTCTGTGCGGACAATGTCTAAATCGCAAAGAGCTGTGCTACGTAACCGGAAAATCGGATTTGTGTTTCAGAATTATAACCTGTTGCCCAAAACCACAGCTGTCGAGAATGTGGAACTTCCGTTGATGTACAATGCTTCGGTATCGGCTTCGGAACGAAGAAGAAGAGCCATCGAAGCTCTACAAGCAGTGGGCTTGGGAAACAGATTGGAGCATAAATCCAACCAGATGTCGGGAGGCCAGATGCAGCGAGTTGCCATAGCGCGTGCACTGGTCAACGACCCGGCGGTGATTCTGGCTGACGAAGCAACCGGAAACCTTGACACACGTACGTCTTTTGAAATCCTGGTCTTGTTTCAGCGGCTTCATCAAGAGGGACGTACCATCGTGTTTGTCACACACAATCCGGAGATTGCCCAATACAGCAGTCGTAACATCACCCTACGGGATGGTCAGGTAAAGGAAGATACACAGAACTCTGCACCGCTGAGTGCAGCCGACACATTGGCTTCTCTGCCTGTCCCCGAAGAATAATCCCATCAAAAGACACTTATAATTATCTATCTCATGAATGGAACGAATTTATTCAAAATAGCTTTTCGCGCACTTAGCAACAATAAGCTGAGAGCCTTCCTTACCATGCTTGGCATCATTATCGGTGTGGCATCGGTCATTACGATGTTGGCCATCGGTCAAGGTTCAAAACGGAGCATTCAGGCACAAATCTCTGAAATGGGTTCGAACATGATTATGATTCATCCGGGAGCTGATATGCGCGGAGGTGTCCGTCAAGACCCATCGGCCATGCAGACGTTGAAGCTTACCGACTATGAAGCATTGAAGAACGAAACCAATTTCTTGAGTGCAGTGAGTCCGAATGTGTCGGCTTCCGGACAGCTCATTGCCGGAAACAATAACTATCCTTCGTCGGTTACAGGTGTCGGAATCGATTATCTTGAAATACGACAATTGGTCGTGGAAGAAGGAAGTATGTTTGATGTAGACGATATACGGACTTCTGCCAAAGTGTGTGTCATCGGAAAGACGATTGCAGACAATCTGTTTCCTAACGAAGACCCGATAGGGAAAGTGATTCGTTGCAACCAGGTGCCATTCCGAATTGTAGGAATGCTTAAGTCCAAAGGATATAACTCTATGGGTATGGACCAGGACGATGTGGTCTTGGCTCCGTATACTACAGTCATGAAGCGATTGCTGGGGCAGACCTACCTGCAAGGCATCTTCGCTTCGGCATTGAGCGAAGAGTTGACAGACAAGGCGACAGACGAAATAACCGAAATCCTGCGTCGCAACCATAAGTTGCAAAGCGATGCGGATGACGATTTCAGCATCCGTTCGCAACAGGAGTTGAGCACGATGCTTAGTTCGACAACCGATCTGATGACGACTTTATTGGCTTGCATTGCCGGCATCTCGCTTATCGTGGGTGGAATTGGTATTATGAACATCATGTATGTATCTGTCACAGAACGTACCCGCGAGATTGGACTTCGCATGTCGGTCGGTGCACGAGGCATCGATATCTTGAATCAGTTTCTGATAGAAGCCATTCTTATCAGTATCACCGGTGGCCTTATCGGTGTACTTATCGGATGTGGTGTCTCTTTTCTGGTCAAGAATGTTGCCCATTGGCCCATCTATATTCAGCCATGGAGTGTGATGCTCTCGTTTGCTGTATGTACGCTGACCGGTGTTTTCTTCGGTTGGTATCCGGCAAAGAAGGCTGCCGATTTAGACCCTATCGAGGCGATTCGTTACGAATAAAAAGCAGACGATTATGGTAAGCGTTTCTATTA
>DYCT01000024.1:6589-7592 GCA_019417975.1 Bacteroides sp. | reverse complement strand
GTACATTTGCGTCAAAAGATAAGACTATGAACACAAATCCTACTTCGAAGCCTTTCCATCTGACGGAAGCACTGATACACGTTATCGGTTGGGGAATCGTTTTCGGCTTTCCTTTCGTTATGATGTCTCGTAGCGGATTCACCATCACCTGGCACGATTATCTGATGCATAGCGGTCTGGTACATCTGTTTTTCCTTGTGGTGTTTTATCTGAATTACTTTGTGCTGATTCCGCATTTTCTTTTCGATAGGCAGATAAAAAAGTTTTTTGCACTGAATGTGTTGTTGTTGGCTTTTGCTGCAATTACCATTCATTTCGGGCAGGAGTTTATGGTTCAGTTTTCAGAGATGGCGCACGAGCATCGTCCGAGATTTGCACCTCCCAGATGGTTGTTCATTTTGCGCGACATCTTCTCCATGATTCTCACCATCGGCTTTTCTGTAGGCATCTGCCTGAGTAAACGGTGGATACAAATAGAAGCCGAACGAAAGGAAGCAGAGAAAAACCGTACAGAGGCTGAGTTGAAGAATCTGCGCAACCAGCTGAATCCGCATTTCTTGCTCAACACATTGAGCAATATCTATGCGCTCATTGCTTTCAACAGCGAGAAAGCACAGACGGCTGTACAGGAATTAAGCAAACTCTTGCGCTATGTCCTTTATGACAATCAATACGAATTCGTACCGTTGACACGGGAGATTGACTTTATACGCAACTACATTGAGCTTATGCGCATCCGCCTGACAGGTAATGTAAAGGTAGAAACTCGCTTCGATATAGACCCCGACAGCCCGACACTGATAGCTCCGCTTATCTTCATCTCGTTGATAGAAAATGCGTTCAAACATGGTGTATCTGCCACAAAGCCCAGCTCCATTCATATTTATTTCTCCGAGAAAGACGGTGTTGTGAATTGTGCAATTACAAACAGTTATCACCCCAAGAATCAGTCGGACAAGAGTGGAAGCGGTATCGGACTGGGCCTTGTTCAGACGAGGTTGGA
>DYCT01000024.1:6170-6579 GCA_019417975.1 Bacteroides sp. | reverse complement strand
GAGGTTGGAACTGACCTATCCGGGACGTTATCAGTGGAAGAAAGGCATTCAGGAGGATTCTGGTATTTATTATTCTTATTTGCAAATTTCGACTAAATAGCTATGAAACTCAATTGTATAATCATCGATGATGAACCGTTGGCGCTGGACTTGTTGGAGTATTATGTCAAGGAGACTCCTTTTCTTACCTTGCAGGGGAAGTTCTCGAGTGCGGTTACGGCACTTCAGGAAATGGGAAAGTTGGACGTAAATCTGATATTTGTGGATATCCAGATGCCGGATTTAAATGGGCTGGAGTTTTCCAGACTGGTGAGTCCCGAACAGCGCATTGTCATTACGACGGCATTCGACCAATATGCAATAGAGGGTTACAAAGTAAATGCGATGGACTATCTGTTGAAACCCATCT
>DYCT01000024.1:2453-6119 GCA_019417975.1 Bacteroides sp. | reverse complement strand
CGTATGCCGATTTTTTGCAAGCTGCCCGTAAAGCGTTGCAATGGTTTGAGATGAAGAATTCAAAAGCAGAGCCAGTGCAGACCATTATGGTGAAGAGCGAATACAAGCTGGTGCAGATTGAACTGAAGAATATACTGTATGTCGAAGGACTGAAAGACTATATTAAGATATACGAAGAAGGGAACGAAAAGCCCATCTTGTCTTTGATGACCATGAAAGCCATCGAAGAGTTGCTTCCTTCTACCCAGTTCATACGGGTGCATCGTTCGTACATCGTTCAAAAGGATAAGATAAGGGTCATCGAGCGAGGCCGAATCCTGTTTGGAAACACCTACATCCCTGTAGGCGACAATTACAAACAGGCTTTCGATGAGTTCTTGCAAGAAAGAATGCACGGGTAAGGAGATCTGTGCATTCTTTCCTGCAAGATAGGCATAATCATTAAGGCTTGCTACGGACGGCACGTACATGAAGTCTCTTCTGACGATTTTCGTCTGTCGTTGCATTTCCTTCTACATTGTACTTATAAGAAGTGGTACCCGGATCCGTTATGGCTGTAGAGGTCCAGTAATTGCCTGTCATAGAGGTATCGCTCATGGAATAGGCTTCGTCTTTTGCCGGAAGATACCATACTAAATCTGCTTTATCTAAAACAGGTATATAGGCTACTTGGTCACCTTGTGTTACTTTATTTACCCCAAATTTATTCTTTTTTGCGCACTCCAATGCTGCATATTCACTGGGGTTTTTCGGCAATGTCTTGTCCGGTACTCCTCCCCATCTCACCAATCGGTCCATCATTTCTGATGCTTCGCTGATGCCCTCAAAGTCGTACAGTTCCCATGTGTTCTGTAAACCGTCTGTCGAGCTTGTAGCGGTGGTCAATTTAGGCACTTTACTGAAGTCAATCGTTACTTTCCATGTTCCGGCCCAAGCATTTCCTTTTGATGATACATATTTCTTTGTGTCGTATACCAATAGGTAGACAAAATGATACCATCCGGCAACAAAACCTTGAGGCATGGAATAAGTGATTTTCATGTTTGAGTCCCAATTGAATCCCCAAGGATAGTCTGCTCCCTGGATGCGCTCCACTCCTATGCCATTATTCCAGATAGGGCAGTATTGCTTAAACGTGAAAGTGACCGGCTTGTCTGTCGGGTCATCGACCGAAGCAAGCGAAAGGACGATGTCGCGGTCTTGTTCCGACACATTCTCTTTCAGGAAAACATAGACTTTCACTTCACCGGTCGATGTGCCGGTCAGTGTACTTGTTCCGCAATAATCCTTGAGCCAATACCCCTTATCGACCAACTCTTTTAAATCTTCGTGTGGGAATGTCTGCATGAAGGTTACATTCGCCTTGTCATTGGATGTCAGTGTCCAACCTTTTTTAGATAGATTGTTGGCCTTGAAGGTGATTGGGTAGATTACATAATGTGCATCCTTTACTTCCGGTGTAGAGGTAAATTCCAATTCATATTCCGGAGTGATGGAAAGCCTGTAGGTTGTTGTATTTCCCATGGTCCATACCGTATTCCCAATAGGAGCGGTGAGCGTACGGTCCATACCCTTGGCATTTGTAAATACCACTTTTATCATGGCATCTGCGGGCAATGTCTGAGGCAGCATCATGAATGTGCCATTGGCAGTGGTAATCTCAGTCCCGCTTGCTTCAGTTCCGGTTGTTGTCTTGTTCAGGTCTTGTGAAAAATCGGTTTTTGATGTACCGAGTGTCCATGTGCCGGACTCCATGTCGTATGTCCCGGTGTTCTGGATGCCTGTCAAGGCAACACTTTTGATGGAGCCGGGTTGCATCTGACTGCCTACAGCAAAGCGTACAGCGGTACAGATGTGTTTGAATGGAAGCGAGACGGCCTGATTGTAATCGCCTTGAATGCCGGAAGTGCCTGCCACCACAATGTCTTTCTGTGCAGTAGCTTCTGCCGGTACGGTATAGGTCAAGGTCTTGTTGTCCGGAGACGTCGGAGCGGTGAGGCCACTGGCATATATCGGTGCCCAGGCATAAAACTGCAACGTATGTTCGGCACCCGGCCAATAGTAAACCTGATCGCTCTTCCAGGTTGTCCCTTTGTCGAGTACGTTGTCATCCATGTAGAATTGTTCAACAAGCGAACCACTTTTTTGCCAATAGGCCAGCACGTGGAATTGGTCATAGAAGTTGGTATTGTCTACAGGCATACCTCGTGTCACGACAGTGGCATCAGTCTTGTCGGATGGGTGAATGTCTTCCGATACAAGGGCACGGATACAGAGCGTGTCGTCCGATTCACTTGCACGAAGGACGAATCGGTGGGAAGTATATGTCTTTTCTTTAGTACCGATGCTTCCTTTGGTCTGTACATCATTGTCGGATGTCGTGCCAAAACAGATGTAGCCGTTGGCCTCCTTCGGATTGACGCTTTCGAGAAAGTCCTCGTTATTGCACGACATAAATAGCGTACATAGCAACATGATTGCCATGCCTTCTGCTGTCCAACGCGGATATTTCTTGTCTTTCTTCATGCTTTTATCTTTTTCGTTTGTTTATAGAGAAGCATTGTGCTTCTGCCTGGTGAGTGTAAGGGGACATTCAACCCCTTACACCCTGTTTGGATGATGTCTTTTATCCGACTCTTGCTTTTTATGCGTCGACACCTGTAGAAACGTTCAAGCTCTGGTCTTCGTTTGTTGTATTCCAGTCTTTAATGCTTGTAACTTTAAATTCGATAGGTTTAAGTGCTGTCGGATCCGGTGTAACAGTTGTTGGAGTCAAAGTAGCTTTAAAGTCGTAGCAGTAGCCAAGTTTAAATTCAACACCGGTGATGGTTGACGAATGGTTGTAAGTGCCCAGCAATACGGTACCTTTGTACAGTTCAACTGTGAAAGTTACATTGTATGATGCAGTATTGTCGTGTGGGATAATCAACTTTTCGTTGTAGCTTTCAAGGGTTGTAGTATTTGCAATGATGGCTGCTGTGTTTGTAGTTGCATCATTGGCTACGATGTGACCGAAATTCAGCACAAGGGTATTATCTTTATGATTGCTCCATGTGTTCTCGGTAGTACCAACATTCAAAGTTCCCTGTTTGTAAGCATTGTTAATTTTAATATCTGTAACCTTTATATTGTAGTCAACACCCACTTCGTTTTCGAAAGAGAATCTCACTTTTGAAAGCTGATGGTTGAATGTCAGACCAACAGGAGTTGAATAGGTTTTAGTGACATCAGTTCCGGAGATTTGAGTCGGAGCAGCGTGGAGCAAGTCTACCTGCGACTCATCGGAAGTAGTGAAATCTGTCACTTTCATTTCTACCTTTACACCTCCTGTAGGCAATGTTACGTTCGAAATGTTTGACTTAACACTGAAAGGAGCAATTGCACCGAATGTATATGTGTTTCCTGCCACCCAGAACTGTTGGTTGTCATATTTCCATCCGGTTGCGGTAAATGCTTTATACACCTTGTCACCGTGGAAGATTTGACCGTTTTGTGTGAAACCATACACTACGAAATCCTCCAGAGTGCCTGTGGTAAAGCTTGGGTCAACGATGCTACGAGTTCCGTTGTTTACGAATGCATTGCTGAATCCGATTGCTTTGGATTGTGCCATTTCCAATATTTCGTCGTTGTTGCAGCTTACCAGCAAAGTTGCTGCTGCTAAGC
>DYCT01000024.1:0-2443 GCA_019417975.1 Bacteroides sp. | reverse complement strand
TCGTTATCGTGGTAACTCTATGTCTTCGTAATTGCCCCAGTCTTCTACCGTCGGGTCGAAACCGGAACCACCTTCTGTACCTTCTTCATCGGATATTTCAATGCCCTTTACAATGATGACTCCTCCTTGAGGCTGTGCTGCCACTTGGTCGGTCACATCGAAATCGAAGGATTTGATTTTACCGTTTGTCAAGCGTACTTCCAGGTTCAGTGCATATTGGCTTCCGTTGCTTGTACGATAGTGTTCGTTGGGGAAATTGGGTATGCCGAAAGAGCGTACCGATGCTTTTACCCCAAAGTCTTGCAGCGTGCAGTCGTACAAGATGGTTGCTTCTTCCTTCGAAGTACTTCCATTGTTCAGCTGTACAGCTCTTGCCATGCCTGCCAATGCTCCGCGAGCCAGTGCCACATACTTCAGTCCGTGGCTGAATTCGTAACGTACCAAATAGGTGAACACCAATGGATGCATACATACAGGCAACGTATTGATGATGGCCGAACGCTCTGCCACGTACGATTCCATATAACTGCCGTATAGCATATCCGGTTGGTTAACCGTGTTCTCCGGTGTATCTCCCTTGAAGGAGTTGCCACTGTAGGAAGCGCGGGTACGGGTTCGTGTCGTTGCCTTTGCCGAAGCAAACGATTCCATTTCGTCGAACACAATATATTCTGTGTCGTTGTTGTAGAACAACAGGGCGTGTTTACCCGGTCGGATGTACACCACATCGCCTTGCGGAGCCATGTTGATGACATCATCGGAGCTGCTCTCGTTATACACCTGTACGCGTAAGCCTTGTGGAATTTGCGGACGCAGTGCATCATATTTCATTCCGAACGATTCTTGCCAGGTAGGGTAGTGCTTCCAGTCTGTACCGCCCTCGTAAGTGTATTGCCATTCCTGTTCGTAGGTGGGGGCTATACGTACTTCCGATTTCAGTGCATGTGCATCGTGGTCAAAGCACAAATCCCGGTGTTCGCAAGAAGCCAATAGCGTGAGCATTCCTGCAAGTATAGAGATGAGCCGTATGTTTGTATGTGCCTTTCTCATTTTACACTTCCTTTCTTATTATTACTGTTCCCTCTTCCAATCAGCCATACCAATGACACTTCTGCCTTTGTCGGGCCGAGCCAGTGACGTTTTTTGGTGACTTGCCATACATCGTGTCCGTCCAAGGGGATGTATTCATAATACTTACCTCCCCAGTATCCTAAGCCCAGTGTGAAGTCGATGTTCAACCGATGTGCCACCGGTAGTGAGTAACCGTATTCAGCACCAAAAGCATAGTTGGCTTTATCCCAAAGTGTGCCGTTCGGCTCTCCACCCAGGTAACCTTTGTTCTTCCATTTCAGGTCGTAGGTGAACAGCTGACCGTATATTCCGACATGGTGTCCGGTGAGCGGTTTCTCATTGGCTTTTTTCCCAAACCATTTCCGGATGGCTATGTCGCCTCCGTAAAGACGCCAACACCGCTTGTTGCTTTCCTTTCCCCACCACAGTATGCCCAGTTGCCTCCGGCCGACCAGTTCTTACCCAAATAAAACTCTACTCCAAGGTTGGGTACTGTCAGTGCATCGTAAAGCATATTGATCTTGACTGCCATGTAAAACGGCTTGTTGCTTTTAGCTGCCGAAGCCGATGCAACTTTAGCCGGCAATGTCTGGGCCGGCAGGCTTGGACCGGACGATTCGGGCAAGAGAGAGGCAAGAGGTAAGGCTGCAAGCTCTTCTGCTGCGACGTTTTTCTTACGGACGGTGATTAGGATGACATTGGCATTGCGTATGCGGGCAAAGAAGTGTTTGTGCATGTAGTGCCACGAACGCCCATGTTGCAAATCCATGAGTTGTTTTTTCCGGCTGTCTATCCATATACCTTTATTATTATAGGTAAACTCAGGTGCATGGAGCAGGATGTCGATAACCTCTTTCTTGTTCGGCATATCCGATTTCTCGACAAGCTCTCTCAGGGCATTCCAAGCAAAGACTTGACTGCAACGACTGATGACGCTGTCCGGTATGGAAACGCGGCTGCATACATAGGCCTCCAATGCTTTTCTTCGGTTGTTGGCCAATCGTTTGTTGAAGGCAAACTTTCCTTCGGGCGATGCTGAACCACAAAACGATACTTCGGTCAGTTCCAGTGTAGGGTCGTTCTTTACGGTTTCAAGATAGGATACAACATCCGAAAGATTGGCTGCATTGTTGCCATACGATGTGTCGAGAATAGATATACCAACCGGAAACTCAACAAAAACCTCTTTCCGATTTTGTTGTCCGAATAGTTGAACACATCCAAGCAAACAAAGGGCTGATATGATAAAAACTCTCATAGGCATATTCTCTTTTTTTCTTCATTTTCAGTTGGAGAATTTTTTATCCGCTTGTATTTTTTAAGGGAGGTTCTATAAATTCAATTTGTCATTAGCGAATAGTCAGAACCTCAT
>DYCT01000239.1 GCA_019417975.1 Bacteroides sp. | reverse complement strand
CTTAAGATAAACCGCAAAGTATCCTAAGATAAATCGCAAAGTATCTTAAGATATTCGGCCAAGTATCCTAAGATACTTTTTGCCCCATCCAGAAACACCTGTAGAAGGGATTATAAAGCAGATGATATTTATCTTGATTCAATAGCAATATTTATCCTCAGCCCAATGCTGAATCAATCACAGATGATAGCCTAAAATCTGATTGCTCCACGATTGAAAATACTCCTTTCTAAGGAGTGATTTTTTCGGATTTTATTTCTATCTTTGCTATATCAAGTCGTGATATTTTGCTGCTTTTATTTTACGACACTAAAGCAAGTGATTTTTCTCGACATGACAAAACGCCAAACAGCATTTTATTGCTTAGGGACTTATAAAAAGAACATTAAACTATAGTGTCGTAGAATTAAGGTTAAAGACAAAAGCCTATGAAACGTTTATTATTATTTTGTGTAGTGTGTGCATTTGCATTTGTGGCTCACGCTCAAGTGAGAAAATTCTATTATGTTGGCGAATACTACTGGGTGAAGGTGGACTTGGACAAAAAAGAGTTTCTTGCTGACGGATGTGGTGCAGAATCAGACCCGATAAGTAACTACAAGAAAGTTGGTAATAAGGAAACGTTTACCAGCTATAACGGTGGATACACCACCCATCATGAATTTGTGAAAAAGTCTGAGACCGAATATTCTTACACATATTGGCGTACTCCATGTGAAACAATAGAAAAGTCAACTATTGAAGTGACGACAAAAGAACCATCTGCTGCTGTTGACGAAGGCGTCAAAGACAACGAAACGGGAAAAGTCGTTCCGAAGAAACCTACCAAAACGGTTGGCAATGGAGTAAAAGGCTTGTTAAATAAAGGCAAGGGGCTCTTCAAGAAAGACAAGAGTAATCCAAACAATTCCAATAAAAGCAATAATACTCCACAAAACGCACCTATAGATGACGGTAGCCTACCAGAAAAATAATCTATAAAACGAAATAAAAAAAACTCTCGCACTTCAATTATAGTTATGCGGGAGTTTTTTATTTAGGGATATTCAACAATTAGCGAACCAATAAATATCAGGGAGTTCCAAGAAGATTTAATAACAGAATTTCCCTATTTATCGCGCAAAGCCGGTATACGAATCACGGTTCCGGAAGGTACATTGTTAGGATTGACAATGATATCTCGATTATGCATCACCAGATAAGGCCACAAATCTTTTGTTTCATAAAAACGACGCGACACCATCGTAAGAGTTTCACCGCGCTTTATTTGGTAAGTAGTCATAGTTCCTATTATCCGATAGCTGGTCGAATCGGGCACTACCGATTCATAGCCTTTACGCACACCGGAAATAATGGTGCGGGTCGTATCCAAAGACACAAGAACATCCGGCACAGACTGAGCCGTATCTTTTTCGACTACAGAAGCATCTGCATCCTCAGCCAAAACTGTTTGTGTCACACTATCGGTCCATGCCGTCGAAGCCAAATTGTCCAACCGCAACACCGAGTGATTAGTCTGATAGAAATAATACATCACACCCACGATAATGCCTATCAACATTACCGCCACACCTATGCCTACAAACGTCATCATGCGCGAACGAGATACGAAACTATCCTGTTCCGGACTCTCCAAAGAAGGCGTTTCTTCCTCTGGCTTCGAAAGAACAGGCTCTTCAATGTCCGGCACTGTTTCTGTCAAAACAGGATTAGCATCGCTCCCCACGCTTTCTGCTGGTTCTATATCCGATTGTTCCGATTCGGACAAAGAAATCTCCGGTTCTATTGTTTCTTCAGTAATTTCTGCTAAAGGGATAACCGATTCCGGCTCCGGAACAACTAAATCCGGTTCTTGTTCCGTTATTTCCGTTTTCTTTGTTTCTCCTTGTAAAGGATTGATCTCCTGCACAGGCGAAAAAGTTTCCGGCTCGTCTGCAACCTGATATTCGGACATAACATCCGGTTCATCCGGCTGCTGTTCTTCCATAACCGCATCCGGAAAAGTAGCAGGCATATCATCGAACACCACACCTTCATTCAGCAACACCGTCTCGAAATGAGAAAATGGTTTGTTAATCAAGTCGCGCATCTGCAAGTCGGGTACAAACGAAATCTTTGTATGACTGTCGATGCTGATACGTTCGCCTGTATTCACATCAATGCTTTCTCTACGATCCACATTGGTCAGCTTAAACGTACCCAGCCCCTTAATCTTTACAATACCATCTGTTTCCAACCCCTCCTTAATCAAGTCGAACACGGCTTTTACAAAGGTATCGGCATCAGTAGCTGCAATCTCGTATCGCTCGACCAGTTGCTGAATGATATTTTGAATATTGATTTTCTCGTCCATGTACCACTCCTCTTATTTGAATTTTTCTTTCAACTGGGTACTGGGCTTGTAGGTAAGCACCAGTTTAGGGGGGACAAGCATACGCTGACGAGTAACCGGATTAACAGAGATTCGTTCCATTTTTTTCTTCACTTCGAACACACCAAATCCTTGGATGGCAACCTGATTCCCTTCTTGCAGTTGTTTGGTCATCACCCCGATTGTAGCATTCAGTAGCTGAGCCGTATCTTTTGCCGTATAGCCCAACCGCCTTGACAGTTCCGAAACAAATTCTTTATTATTCATGAATCACTTGTGCATACAAATCGAAATCGTCGGCATCAGTCACTTTCACCTGATAGAACGTTCCGATTTGCAATGTTTCTCCATTTTTATGAATCAATACTTCCGGATCTACTTCAGGTGAATCGAATTCACTTCGACCAATGTAATAATCTCCTTCGCTCCGGTCTATAATCACTTTTAAAACTTGTCCTATTTTAGCAGCACTCAGTTCAGCAGAAATACCTTGCTGGATGTCCATCAGTTCATCTAATCTGCTCTGCTTCACTTCGGCCGGTACATCATCCTCGAACGCTTCTGCTGCATAGGTCCCTTCTTCTTCAGAATAAGCAAAAGCTCCCATACGGTCGAACTTTACTGTCTTGACAAACTCCTTAAGTTCTTCGAAGTCTTCGTCTGTCTCGCCCGGAAAACCGACCATCAATGTAGTGCGCAAATGAATGCCGGGCACATTGCGACGGAACTTTTCGATAAGTGCATATGTGTCTTCCTTGGTAACATGCCTGCGCATACGCGAAAGCATATTATCGCTGACGTGTTGCAATGCTATGTCCATGTATTTACATACATTGCTCCGCTCGCGCATCACCCGGAACAAATCTTCGGGGAAATGAGCCGGATAGGCATAATGTAAACGAATCCATTCTACACCCGGAATATCAGAAATCTGCTCTATCAATTCGGGCAACATCTGTTTCTTGTAGAGGTCTACTCCATAGTAAGTCAGCTCCTGTGCAATGACTTGAAACTCCTTGACTCCCTGCGACACCAAATAACGT
>DYCT01000238.1 GCA_019417975.1 Bacteroides sp. | reverse complement strand
TGCTCAGGCACTTATAAATAATGTTAAACTATAGTGTTGCGGAATTAAGGTTTATATTATTGCTGGGAATCTCTTTCTATGAGATTCTCAAAAAGGAGCGCATGCTAACAATCAGTTAGTTACAATTATATGTTATTATTTTATCCGGACAATTGAAGAAAAAGAGTTGGATAACATCTCTAAGAAGATGTGGTAAGTCGTTCAATGACACTGATTTCTTGGTCTAAAATGGGATATATTGAAATAAAAGCAGTACTTTTGCAATGAAATGGGGTTCTCATAGAAAGAGAGTCCAAAAAATTTCGTTTTGGAATAAACTCTTTCTCATTTAGTTTATCTCATTCCATTTCAAATTATGATATAGCAAATTGAGTCCCATTCAAAAAGAACGGAACCCAATTTATTTTAACGATGTTTAGTTGTCTGAATGTCGGTAACTTTGTCGAAGATACGTCGGTAAACAAACAACTTGAAAGACAGCAGGAAACCGACATTAAACAAGACTATCTCCGACAAAACAACTCAAGTGAAATGTCGGAGACAATTGAGTTGATTACCATTCCCCCAATGCTGCCAAAATCTCACTATTGGCATTGTCTACCGCTGAAGTATCAAGCGTAGAAAGATATATAAGTGTAGTCTTTTCAGAGTCATGCCCGAGGGCATCGCTGATTACGCTAATCGGGATTTGCTTCTGCTTGGCTATGCTTGCCCAACTATGGCGCGCCACATACATAGTCAAGGGTATCGGTAACTGAGCTATTTCTCCGACCTGCCTCAAATGGCGATTGATGCGTTTGGATAGTTTCTTGTAGGTTTGCCTGTCATCGGCACCATTCGTGAGTATGGGCAATAGGTACCGTGAATCTTTAGGATATTTATCGATGATACTCTGCATCTGTTGCTCCCAGCGGATATCCAACCGACCACCTGTCTTTCTGCGATAATAGATTAGGTACCCACCACGAAGATTGTCATAAGTCAGGTATGCCATATCAATGAATGACATTCCTCTTAGACTAAGACTCAACAAGAAAATATCTCTTGCATATGCAAGATGTGGGTAGAGACCTAAATCCACTTCTTTAATTCTCTTGATGGAATCAATATCAATTGCTCTTTTTACCGTCTGGGCAATACCCGTATATACGCTTTGGAATGGAGTACTTGACTCGACAAGATGTAATTTAACCGCTTTATTGAGCACCGTTCTTAATGTTCGCATATAAAAGGATATGCTGTTCATGGTCAAGTTTCTATTCTTTAGGTAGCGTTCATAATCCTCCATTACTTCTGCTGTAATCTCATAGAGCATAATATCTTCATCGCTATTGAATTTGATAAAACTATGCAAGGCGGATATATATGTCTCACTTGTTCGTGTGCGTCCCATATCAGCCAAGCGCTCAGCCTGAGATAACAGAAAACCAGAGAATGACTGTTGGCGGTTTAATTCTTCAAATTCAGAGATTATACCTCCAAAATCCAAAGGTGTTCCTTTGTCAATATGTCTTTTAGCGATACTATATATTTGTTGCATCTCCCAATAGGTACGATTCTTGATTTTGATAAGCGAGCTACTATTGGTCAGTATTCTGCCATGTCGCTTGTCCCAGTCATTGGGATAAATCCGATAACCCGATGTATAAGTGTGCGTTGTCCGCTTAATGATAATTTGATAATAAAGCGTACCATCCTTACCCTTAATGACTGAAGGGTGATAACATAATTTAATAGATACACCCATAATTATCTTCTCCTTTTTGATGTGTTGCAGTCATTCTTCTTACCCCAAGGCATATCAGACGATGATCCACCGCCACCTGTTCCAACATGAGTTTGTGCAGGGCCACCTGAAAGCATCTCTAAAGTAGCCCCAAGCAGTTGAGCCTGCACCTGACTCACTTGCTCGAACGGCTCGAAGATTTCATTGATCAGTTCATATTCGGTAAGCTCGCCATTCAGATACTTTTGTATAACAGGATTGTGCCACTCAAAATACTTCACATCATCAAAGGACTCATTCCCCACTTTTGTCCATATATGAAGACTCGGCACATTTGAATAGTGGGGCGACATTTTGAGATTCATGAGCGTTGCACCCGATGATAGGCGATATCGATGCGGATTGGCTTTTCTATCAAGAGTGCCAATGCGTTGCTTCTGCTTTTCTATGGTAGCTTCGTAAGCAATGTTCTTTCGTTCGGCAATCTCGGCACGTTTGATAGCCTTGTCTATCTCTGCCATATAATCATTGCGATATTTCGCCAATTCAGCCTTATGTTGCTCCTTTAGCTGTTGTTGCTCCTGCTTTAATTGAGCAATGCATTGCTGTAATTTTTCTATCTGCTTGTCCTTGTCCGAGAGCTTTTTCTTTGCTTCTGCCAATTCTCCCGTACCGAAGAATGACAATATCTTGGAGCGTCCTTCTCGTGCCTTTTCAACTTCAGTCTGCAATTTTTCTATATCCTGTTCATATTGCAGCATCAGCTCACGATAGTATTGGCTATTTGACTTATGTCGAGCTGTAGAACCCACTACGCCACGCTGCAGTCCGAATGGCTTCATGGCAACGGCATAAGTGTTCTGATAGTAGAATAGCTTTCCACGAGCCATCACGTCATCTGCGGATAATCGTTGCCCACTCTTGGTTGTATATTTCTTTTCGCCCTCACGCTCCTTGCGTTTACGTTCTATGGTCACGATGGGTATGATGGTGGCATGAAGGTGGGGCGTCTTCTCGTCCATGTGCAACACACACGATACAAGATTCTCTTCACCGAATGTATCTTTGAGCCATGAAAGATTAGCCTTGATCCACTGGTCAAGTTTACCGTCACGTTGAAGCTTCATCATCTGCTCGTGTGTTCCGGTCAAGATGATGCGTATCGCTTTGGTCTGATTCTTGCCGACCTTGCGATGTAAACCTACATGGTCTATACGATACTGAATAGCCTCGGTTCTGTTGGCAACTCCTTGCGGAAATTTTATCAGTTCCCGATTCAGATGTGTCCGTTTTGCATTGGCATTATCCGGCACATATGTTTTACCCTTTGTATCCTTTCTCTCTATATGGCATGACATACCGCTGTCGCTACCACTGCCACGTTGTAGGTGGCATACTGCATATTGAATATTACTCATTTTGATTTGTTATTTAGTTAAACGATTGTTTTATAAAATGCCGTTACAATAATACCGCTGTCTGTGTAGCAGGTATCTTCAAGAACTTATGGGGACTTTTTCATTCTGCCACATCGAAGGTGGTTGAGATGAAAATGCCCTAATAAGCTACGGCATTTTATAAAATCCCTTTTTCCAAGACAGCAAGCTGTCCCGTTACGGCTCCTCCACGAGTTCCAGGCCAAGCTCGTCAATCAATGTCTGCAAGACGGGGTTACGGTCAATCATCCGTTGAAGTATC
>DYCT01000237.1 GCA_019417975.1 Bacteroides sp. | reverse complement strand
GATAAATTGGGTGTTAATGAATCAGAAGTAAATGAAGCAGCAAGCTTCACAAATGATCTTGGAGCAGATTCACTTGATACAGTAGAATTGATCATGGAATTCGAAAAAGAATTCGGTATCTCTATTCCTGATGATCAAGCAGAGAAAATTACAACTGTAGGTGAAGCAATCTCTTATATCGAAGCTAACGCGAAGTAATCTGAACTTCAGAATATGGAATTGAAAAGAGTTGTAGTAACAGGTCTTGGTGCGATTACGCCGGTAGGTAATACTGTTCAAGAGTTTTGGAATAACCTTTTGAACGGTGTAAGCGGGGCAGGGCCTATTACTCATTTCGATGCTTCCCTTTTTAAAACACAATTTGCTTGCGAGGTAAAAGGTTTCGATGCGTCACAATATATTGACCGCAAAGATGCTCGCAAGATGGATTTATATACTCAATATGCTGTAGCAGTGGCAAAACAGGCTGTTGAGGATTCTAAATTGGACATCGAAAAAGAGGATTTAAACAGAATCGGTGTTATTTTCGGAGCTGGAATCGGTGGTATCCATACATTCGAAGACGAAGTGGGTTATTATACTATCAATAAAGAGAAAGGTCCGAAATTCAATCCGTTCTTTATTCCTAAAATGATTTCTGACATTGCAGCCGGACAGATTTCTATTATGTACGGCTTTCATGGCCCGAATTTTGCTACTTGTTCAGCATGTGCCACTTCAACCAATGCAATTGCGGATGCATTTAACTACATCCGTTTAGGTAAGGCAAATGCGATTGTAACCGGTGGTTCTGAGGCAGCGATTGCTCCGGCGGGCGTAGGAGGTTTTAATGCAATGCATGCTTTGTCTACACGTAACGACGATCCGGAACATGCTTCACGTCCGTTTAGCGCGAGTCGTGATGGCTTTATTATGGGTGAAGGTGGAGGCTGCATTGTTTTGGAAGAATTAGAACATGCGAAAGCGCGTGGAGCAAAAATCTACGCTGAATTGGTAGGTGCTGGCTTGTCGGCCGATGCTTATCATCTTACCGCTTCTCATCCAGAGGGATTGGGTGCGATTCTTGTTATGCGTAATGCATTGGAAGATGCAAATATGCAACCTGAAGATATTGATTATATTAATGTGCATGGTACTTCAACACCGGTTGGTGACGTTTCAGAAGCGAAAGCCATCAAAGAAGTGTTTGGCGAACATGCATATAAATTGAACATCAGCTCTACAAAGTCTATGACTGGTCACTTGTTGGGAGCTGCTGGTGCAGTAGAAGCTATTGCAAGTATTTTGGCGATTGATAATGGCGTTATTCCGCCGACAATCAATCACGAAGAAGGCGATAATGACGAGAACATCGATTACAATTTGAACTTTACGTTCAATAAAGCGCAGAAGCGTGAAGTAAGAGCTGCTCTCTCTAATACATTCGGCTTTGGTGGACATAATGCTTGTGTGATTTTCAAAAAATACACTGAATAAGCTGTGCTATATAAAATAACAGATAAGATAAGGCTCTTTTTCCGTAAAGATAAAGGGTCTTATCTTTGTTTTTACAAGATGCTGGGCTTTATGCCGAAAAATATACGCATCTACGAACAGGCTTTACTGCATAAATCGTCGTCGGTGAAGTCGGATAAGGGGGTATTGCTGAATAACGAACGATTGGAGTTCTTGGGTGATGCCATTCTTGATGCTGTCGTTGCGGATATTTTATATAACAAGTTTGAAGGGAAGCGGGAAGGCTTTCTTACCAATACTCGCTCGAAGATTGTACAGCGTGAGACACTGAACAAACTAGCGGTAGAGATAGGACTGGACAAACTTGTTAAATCGTCGACCCGTTCACAATCACATAACAGTTATGTTTCCGGCAATGCTTTCGAGGCACTTATCGGAGCTATTTATGTAGATAAGGGCTATGATGCTTGTAAAGAGTTTATGGAAAAACGGATTATTGACCGTTTTATCAATATCGATAAAATTGCCCGAAAAGAGGTAAACTTCAAATCAAAACTTATTGAGTGGAGTCAAAAGAACAAATACGCCATTTCTTTTGAGCTGATAGAACAGTGCTGTGATGGCGGAGGAAATCCGGTTTTTAAAACAGAGGTGCTGGTCGAAGGTTTATCTGGTGGCAATGGCTCTGGTTATTCAAAGAAAGAGTCTCAACAGAATGCCGCTCAAATGGCTTTGCAAAAGATAAAGACTGAATCTGCTTTTATGGAAAAAGTAAAGCAGCAGAAAGAAACAATGCTCGCTGTAGAAGCGAGCATGTCGGTTGTTGAACTTGATATGTTATCCGAAACAGATGCCCATTCGGATTCCTTGTGTGATTAATTCATTGTCAGGGGTAATCAATTTTAGTTTTCCTGCCACTTCACTGATAGGAACAGAGGTGATTTGATTCCCTTTGAGTGCTACCATTTGACCGAATTGTTTATTGGCTATGAGCTCGGTGGCATATCCACCCATGCGTGTGGCCAAGTTGCGGTCGTAAGGAGTAGGAGAGCCTCCACGCTGTATATATCCCAATACGGTTTCGCGTGTTTCGAAGCCGGTTTCATATTCTATTTCTTGTGCAATGTATTCGCCTGCACGTTTTTGTCCATCGGTTTTGATGCCTTCTGCTACTACTACAATGGAGTAGGGTTTTCCGCGTTTTAAACGGTCGATGATGGTTCCGCCCACATTTCTAATGTCGTAGGGCATTTCAGGAAGTAGGATGACGTCGCCTCCTCCTGCCATGCCGGAATAAAGGGCAATCCATCCGGCTTTGTGTCCCATTACCTCTATCACCATGACACGCTTATGTGAACTGGCTGTAGAGTGCAAACGGTCTATGGCATCAGTCGCAATGCTGACAGCAGAGTCGAAACCGAACGAAAAGTCGGTGCCCCAAATGTCGTTGTCGATGGTCTTAGGGATGGAGATGATGTTCACGCCCAATTCAGCTAATTTGGCTGCTGTCTTTTGCGTTCCGTTTCCACCGATGCAAACCAGGCAGTCAAGCCCCAATTCTTTTATATTGTTCAAGATGATAGTTGGCTTGTCTACACCTCCCGTTACACCTTTCTTTTTGAAAGGTTTCTCGCGTGAGGTTCCTAAAATAGTGCCTCCCAGGTTGAGTAGACCGGATAAAGAACGTTCGGTCAGTTCTTCGACTTCGTTATCCAATAAGCCTTGGAAGCCGCTATGAATGCCGATGACTTCCATTCCATAGTGGTTGATGGCTGTTTTACCTACTCCACGGATGGTTGCATTGATGCCCGGACAATCGCCTCCAGAAGTTAAGATTCCAATTTTCATATTCTAGGCCGTCTTTTTTATTAATCTCCGTAAAGGTATAAAAAAATAGAAGTATATTTCATTTTCCGTAAAAAAATAATCGGCTAAATGTATATATTGATAAATAAGTTTATTTTTGCAATTTGATTAGAAAAAACAGAATAGGATGAA
>DYCT01000236.1 GCA_019417975.1 Bacteroides sp. | reverse complement strand
GCCATTCGCCTTCTGCATCAATGACCAATCACTTCCCGAACTTCTGCCGGACTATGTGCCGACAAAAAAGAGCGTAGGTCGTCCCAAGCAGGAACCGTTCTCCCCTTATAAAGACATCCACGAAGCCATCCATCGCAAGGCTCTCGAATTGGCTTTTGACGGAAAAGAGATGATTTCGGGATATAAGGCTTTGGAAGAAGAACTGACCACTGCCTACGAACTGGCAGGAACGAAATTTAATCACAACAAGATTGTGAAGATAATTAAGTTTCTCACGAACAAACGGATGGTGGTTCAGGAAAGCCGTGGCATTTATCGGTTCATGCCGGATTACCATTATTGACTCTCCACTTGACTTTATTCTAAAAGTGTCCATTCGTATATAAGTCAAAGTCTAAGTGCAACGACTGGTTTCATAATAATCCACGGAATCGGTCGTTGCCATTGATTGGGCTTGCCCGTTGTACAGACATTATCTTGTATGGGGAGCCTAATACCCCAAGCGACCAATAGGTCGTTTGAGAGTGCCAAATCTCTCAGCAAGCTGATTGGTGATAAAAAGGCGTTATTTGAGCCTTTTATCTTTTCGCCAGCCATCGCAAAAACGAAATTTGTATACTTAATTGCTCACAGGGCTTGCCCATTATACAAATCTTATTGAGTTAGGGTAACTCAATACCCCAAGCAATAAATCGCTCGTGAGACTTTGCCAATCCTCTGCAAGCTAGATTTGGCATTATTGCGGTTTTGGAGTGTATTTCAGTAGTGCTTTTACGAACTCTTTTATGAACCCTACTGGTTCTTTTATGAACTCTTATGTGAACTCTTTTCTTGCTTTTAAGTGGTATACTGGAGTAACGTCGGTCACCATAAATGCAGATACTAAATGATGAAAACAGAACTATTGTCCGAACACTTGACAATTTAACGACATGAATCTGCCATATCCCAAAGGCGATTTTGCCAACCTCAAAATGACATTATAATTATTCAATATCCAATGCAGGAAGACTATTATCTTCAAATCTATCAAAGTCAGATTGAAAAAGACGGTCTTGAACGATCCTGTACTTTTCAAACTCTGATTCAGCAAAATCTTTGGCATATTCGGCAGAAACCTTTCCACTATCCTGTAATATCGGGCTCTCAAATAAATCAATGAATTTATCTATTCGCTTTGCCCAATCTTCCATTGTCATAGGTATATGACGCATAGCCATACTTTCTGCCATATCAAGGGACGCATTGACTATCCTACCCATTTCTTCTAATTCTTTTTCTCGCAAATAGTTCTTTGCTACAGACACATCTGTTTTGACAATTTTTCCATTCGGAGCGTTTTCCCAAGTGGTCAATCCCATGTGTTCCTTATTCGCATCAGCTCGTTCGACTATCAACTCCGCAGCAGTATGCCCATGCACAGCATAGTGCATTTTGTTCTGTACCTTTTTGAAGAAAAGACGAGTTGTCGGAGCATCTTTGTTATAGTCTATAGCCGTAGCATAAATATCGGTCAGTTTCTGATAAAAACGACGCTCACTCAGCCTTATCTCCCTTATTTCGGCAAGCAAATGTTCAAAGTAATCCATACCTAAGAAAGCCCCGTTCTCCATTCTCTTGTGATCAAGCACATAACCACGGATAGCAAACTGACGAAGCACAAACGTACACCACTGTCGGAACTGGGTGGCACGAACAGAATTGACTCTATATCCAACACTGATAATGGCATCAAGATTATAGAACATCGTTTGATAATTCTTCCCGTCTGCGGCAGTTGCCGAGTTTTTCTCGGTAACTGAATCTTTGACAAGTTCTCCGGATGCGAATATGTTTTTTAAGTGCAGACTAATATTGTCAGTGGAGCAATCAAAAAGCTGCGCCATCGCCTTTTGTGTTGCCCAAATGGTCTCATCTTTATACATCACTTGAATCCCATCCTCTTTGCCTTCAAACATGAAGATAAGAAACTCAGCTGTACTATTTCGTATTTCTATATTCTTTGCCATAATTTAAATTATCACCTTCGCAATTATTCATTTCGATTTGCCATAACTTTCAACGGGTTCTGCCACCATGCTATATTCTTCTTCAGTTGTCTCATATGATTTGATTCTTCTATCCTCAAGATAAATATGGTAAAGCGTGTATTCTAAAGCCTCTAAAGTCTGTTGGCGGACTTTCGGTTTCAACTGACATTCCCAAATGGTAATACAATGCCACCCCATCGAAGTTAGCAGTTGCCGTTCCTCTATATCTCTACTCCGATTACGCTCAATTTTATTCTTCCAAAACTCAACATTTGTCTTTGGTAGAACGTAGTATTTGCATCCTTCGTGACCGTGCCAAAAGCAGCCATTTACGAAAATAACAGTTCTGTATTTACGTAAAACCAAATCGGGATGTCCTGGAAGCCGTGGGTGATTCAGCCTATACCGAAAGCCACGGCCGAACAAGAACTTTCTCACCAATAATTCCGGTTTCGTGTTCTTGCCCTTTATCGCAGACATGCAACGATGACGCTGTTCCTTGGTCAATTTATCCATTTATTAACATATTACTGACAGTTATCTATTATTCTACAAATCTATCTATACATCCCTTTACTTTTTGTGGAAGATTCGAGAATTCTTGCGTTACTATTATTCCTCGTTCATCAATTGATTCAATATAGTCTTCTAACAATTCAATATCTTCAAAGGACATCCCGTACCTTAACATCCATATATGTTTCGTATTGTAAGTACCATATTTTGTCAAATTAGCCATTTTTTCGGCTTGTTCATCCGGACAACGTTCATTGTATTTGACGAATGCTACTTGAAAGATATTGCACAAAATAATGTCCCTAATTTATGCAACGTTTATTGATGATTTTCATTTTACTTTTTTATTATTTCATCGATTGGTAGCATATATATATAATCTTCCGGATTCGAATAGGATTCAGTATTATACTGATTTGCTAAAGCGTAACAAATTTGCACATCAGGATATTTCTGGGCAATAGCCGCTATAGAAAGAGTTGATAGTTTATTGTTCATTGGACTGATTACTATATTATAATCTTTCCTATTCTCGTCAACAATCTTACCAATTTCTTTGATATTTTGCTCCAGATTTTTACATGAGAATTGAAAATTTGAAGCTCGAGAATTTTTTTCAAGTAATTTTTCGAAATTCGAACGATTAATTTCGCTTAGAGATTCATTATGACTTTCTGTTGGCGAAGCCATACCTAAATATAACTTACTAGGCTCGAAAACCTCTATCAATGTTTGAGCACGTTCATATTCAAAACCGACTAATATAATTAGTAACAAATCCTTTATTGGTGACATATCGCCAGAATAGCCAACAACAGAACGTATTGTCCTTACCCCTTTACTAAGCCAAGGTAACGAAGTACCCTCTTCATAGGATGAGTATCTACTCGACGGACAATAACACAGATGTATATCAG
>DYCT01000235.1 GCA_019417975.1 Bacteroides sp. | reverse complement strand
GTTTACAAAACTTTAGCTGACGAAATCTTGCCGCAATTGCGTCGTTCTCGTTTGACTTTGAACTACGACTTGATTGGTAAGTCTGACGAAGAAATCATGAATTTCGTTGATACTGATACTAAACAGTTGAATGTAGAAGAACTTCTTTACGCTGGTACTTTGACTGACGACAACGCTAAGAGAGAAAAAATCTACAAAGCTACCGTTGCTCAATATCCTAACGACTACCGTGCATACAACAACTTGGCTGAAATCGCTTACCGCAACGGTGATTTGAATCAGGCTGAATCTTACGCTAAGAAGGCTGCTTCTATCAATCCTTCTGCTCCTGAAGTTAACATGAACCTTGGTTTGTTAGCTTTGGCAAAAGGCGACAAAGCTACTGCTGAAACTTACTTGAGCAAAGCTTCTGGCGTAAAACAAACTAACGAAGCTCTTGGTAACCTGTACATCGCACAGGGCCAATACGAAAGAGCCGTTAACGCATTTGGTGATACTAAGAGCAACAGTGCTGCTTTGGCTCAAATCCTTGCTAAGGACTACAACAAAGCTAAGAACACTTTGTCTAGCATTAAGAATCCGGATGCTTGCACAGACTATTTGATGGCAGTTTTGGGTGCTAGAACTAACAACAGTTCTATGGTTACTAGCAGCCTTGCAAGCGCAGTGAAGAAAGATGCTTCTTTGGCTAAGCGTGCTGCTACCGATTTGGAATTCTCTAAATACGATATCAGCTCTATCGTTAAGTAATTAACAAATAGACATCATAAAAAGAGCCACAGCTACTTTAGTTGTGGCTCTTTTTTTACCTATATCCCCCACAAATTAAATGTAAGATTATTTACTTCGATTAAAATTTATTCTGTACCTTCGCATAAAAGAACTAATTATGCGAATCCTATATACCTTATTATTATTCATCGGACTATCTATCCTGACGTCCTGCCAAAACAAAGACAACGTATTTGTCCTTAAAGGAAATATCAACGAGCTACACACCGATACTCTGTTGCTCTACAATGAATACGCTCCAGATGGAGAAATAGACACCTTGATTGCATCCAATGGGAAATTCAGTTTTAAAGCTCTCTTAGACACTATCACTCCCTACACTCTGCTCATTGACGGACATATTGCTTATCCCATCTACGCAAACAAAGGAATAAGTTCATACATAAGCGGAAATGCCAATGAAATCCAATCTCTAAAAGTGGAAGGAGGAAAAGACAATGAAGACTTAAACACATTCAAGCAAAGCATTCAATCTTCTTTGTCGGAAACAGAACAGATAGCAGCTGCCAACCAGTTTATCCGCAACAACCCGAGTTCTTTCTGCAACCTCTATCTCCTTGAAACTTATTTCCTCCGTAAAGACTCCATCCCCTACCAACAACTAAATGAACTGATTGGCAGTATGAACGGTACTGTCCAGGATGCATTCTATACCCGCCGCATCAACGAGCGTATCAAACATCAATCCGAACTCAGATTCGCTTACCTGCCCAGTTTTACCTTACGCGAAGGCGACAAACTAATCACTCCATCAAACTACTTCCAAAAAGTACTCATCATCCACTTTTGGGCCTCATGGAGCAATGCTTCAACAGCGTCCAACCAAATGCTCAGAAATATTTATAAGCAATATAAAAAAGAAAAAGCATTTGACATGTTGGGAATCTCTTTCGATGTAGACGATAAAGCCTGGCAAGAAGCGATACAGACCGACTCGCTCCAATGGAAACAAATAAGAGAAACAGAAGGATTCCACAGTCCTATCGCCCAGAACTTCGGAATCGAAAAAGTGCCAAGTTGCTTCTTGATTGATATAAACCGGAGAATATTAGCCGTTAACCCCACCAAGGAAGAATTAGTAGAAAAACTGAAACTGACTTTGGAAGAAACCAAAAAGACAAAGAATAAAAAGTAAAGTCCATGTTAGTAAAAGTATTTGGAGCTGCCGTTCAAGGCATCGATGCCACCATCATCACCATTGAGGTAAACTGCTCTCGGGGATGCAAATTTTATATGGTTGGTCTCCCCGACAATGCCGT
Source organism: Bacteroides sp. (assembly GCA_019417975.1). Taxonomy (GTDB): domain Bacteria; phylum Bacteroidota; class Bacteroidia; order Bacteroidales; family Bacteroidaceae; genus DYCT01. The sequence goes on along the minus strand of DYCT01000235.1, from coordinate 1,429 downwards.
GAAGGAAAGCCACGAACGCATCGTATCGGCCTTACAATACAATGGCTACAGATTTCCGACCCAACAGATTGTAGTCAACCTGGCACCAGCCGACATCCGCAAAGAAGGTTCGGCCTACGATTTACCCTTGGCAGTAGGCATCATGGCAGCAACCCAAAACGTTTCGGCAGAAAAGCTGAGCAAATACCTTATCATGGGCGAACTGAGTCTTGACGGTAGTTTACAAAGCATCAAAGGAGCCCTCCCTATCGCCATCAAAGCACGAGAATTGGGCTATGAAGGTATCATCCTCCCCAAACAGAACGCACGTGAGGCTGCTGTAGTAAACCGACTCACGGTATATGGAGCAGAGAATCTACGCGATGTACTCAGCTTCCTCAACGGAGAAACATCCCTGCAACCTACCATCGTCAATACCCGCGAAGAATTTTACAGTCAACAGAGCTCTTTTGAATTCGACTTTGCTGATGTAAAAGGCCAAGAGAATGTAAAACGAGCCTTGGAAGTTGCAGCTGCTGGAGGACATAATGTCATCATGATTGGAGCACCGGGTAGTGGTAAATCGATGATGGCCAAACGCATCCCGTCCATTCTTCCACCTCTTTCCTTAGCTGAAAGTCTGGAAACGACCAAAATACATTCCGTAGCAGGCAAATTGGGAAAAGAGACATCACTCATTTCCCGACGTCCTTTCCGAAGTCCACATCACACCATTTCGCAAGTAGCTATGGTCGGTGGAGGTTCTTTCCCACAGCCGGGTGAAATCAGCCTTGCACACAATGGCGTTTTATTTCTCGATGAATTACCAGAGTTCAACCGCACAGTTTTGGAAGTACTTCGCCAACCACTCGAAGACCGCCAAATCTCAGTATCACGAGCTCGATACAGCATCGACTATCCCGCCAGCTTCATGTTGGTTGCCTCCATGAATCCCTGTCCCTGTGGATACTACAATCACCCTACCCATCCTTGTGTTTGCAATCCGGGACAAGTACAGAAATACCTCAGCCGCATCTCCGGTCCTTTGCTTGACCGTATCGACATCCAGTGCGAGATAACGCCCGTGCCGTTCAAGGACATCTCGAAAGCGCAGCCCGGCGAGCCGAGTGCCGCTATCCGTGAGCGCGTCATCAAGGCACGCGACATACAGACCGCCCGTTACAAAGACTTCAAGGGCGTACACTGCAACGCGCAGATGACCGAGCGCATGATTCACCAGTTCGCCGAACCCGACGAAGCCTCCATCGCTCTCCTGCGTACCGCCATGGAGAAGTTCTCGCTCTCAGCCCGCGCCTACAACCGCATACTGAAGGTGGCGCGCACTATCGCCGACCTTGACGCCAGCGACAGAGTGCAGCCACACCACCTCGCCGAGGCCATAGGCTACCGCAACCTCGACCGTGGCGATTGGGCGGAGAGGTAGTCAGCC
>DYCT01000234.1 GCA_019417975.1 Bacteroides sp. | reverse complement strand
TTTATTATCTTTGCAGCCGAATTGAAATAGAATAGCTGTCTCCGGATGTAGAGAAAGCAAGTTTAACTTAAAAGCAAATTGAAAATGTTGAAAGAAAAAGCTGGTGTAATCGCAGGCCAGATTTGGAATGCATTGAATGGTACTGAAGGTTTAACTCACAAACAGATTAAGAAAGCAACAAAACTGACCGACAAGGATTTCTTTTTAGGTTTAGGTTGGTTGCTTAGAGAAGACAAAGTAAGCACTTCGATGTTGAATGATGAGCTTTTTATTCAGTTGGTTTAAAAAGCACCGCTCTTATAAGAATTAAAAAAAGCACCGGAACAATCATGGTTTCCTGTGCTTTTTTGTTAGGAGATTGCGCGTCTGTTTTTTATTCGCAGAATAGGATTTGACAATTGTCTAAGCTGGATATCTGTGCAAGCGATTCGACATGAATGCCCATTGCTCTGAGCTCGCTTCCTCCTTGCTGAAAGGATTTTTCTATTAAGAATCCCATTCCGACCAGATTAGCCTTGGCCTGTTGTACCAAATCAAGGATGCCTTTGGCTGCATTGCCATTGGCCAGGAAATCGTCAATAAAAAGCACTTGTTCTCCCTGACGGAGATAATCGGCACTGACACAAACACTATATTCCTGTTTTTTAGTAAATGAATAAACCGATGTTACCAGCATGTTTTCCAGTGTTCCCGGTTTTTTCTTTTTGGCAAATACGACTGGGACTTCCAGCAAATATCCCACCATGATGGCAGGGGCGATACCACTGGCTTCGACAGTTATCACTTTATCGATGTGTACATCGGAAAAGCGGCGGACAAACTCCGCCGCCATAGTTTTCATCAGAATAGGGTCCATCTGATGATTAATGAAACTGTCAACTTTCAGAAGTCCTCCTTCGATGCATTTCCCATCGCGCAAAATACGTTCTTCGAGTTCTTTCATTATATTCAGTATGGTTTTTATTGAACTGCTGTTAATTTACAAGTACTGAAATCAGCTTCCATAAAAGCTGTATTCATTGTTGGGCCATAATATTTACCGCTTCCTTGTAAAGAGCCATCAGCTTCGACTGTAAATACGATATCAGCTTTCGTTTCACCGTAATTACCATCACCTACTGTTACACCTTTCAATGTTAAGGTTGCGTCTTCGTAAGTATATTCTACGCAAGAGTCAAACATCGGTGAGCCCATTGCGGTAATATTCAACGAAGCGTATCCGGCTTTATCGGCACCAGAAGGGTCTTTATCAATAGCCAGTGTGACCGGTGTTTCAGGCATGGGGCTTCCGTAATAGTAAATTTTGATTCCGCCTTCGTATTTGGGAGCTAAAGAAGCGCCAGCAAGCTCGCCAACCAATGCATTTGCTAAATCGATTTCTACATAAGTAGTAGGATCGGCAGCACGATAGATGCGAACAGCTTCGCCTGTACCTTCCAAATAGAGTTTGGTCATATCATCAGAAAGCTTGAATGTGATGTTCTTGCGACCGTTGAATCCGTTGGCATCACCCATCAAGATATTGGTTAAAGTGACAGTCTTGTTAGCAGCATCGTAGATATATTTCTGAGCAGCAGCTACGATATCGGTAGTTGAACCGTACTCGTTGCGCATTGTGATTTTCAATGCAGCCTTACCCGGAGCATCTTTGTCTACCAAGTTCTTGTTGAATGTTATGCGAACAGTGTTGTCTGTTCCTGCTGTGCCGGAATATTGTCCGGGAACAGCTACGTTTTCGTAGAATTCAGGACCGTCCCATTCGTCAGATACGATTTCTTTATAAGTACCTGCGGTTGTATCAATCATAAACAAACGAACTTCGCTATTTACTGTAAGGGTAACGATTGTTCCTTCGAGTGTATATGTGCAAGATGCACCCTCTACTGTAGCATTTCCGAATCCGTCTAAAACAAGTTCCTTGGCTTCACCCGATTCCGGTTTGTAAGTACCTGCTTCTTTACCTTTTTCGATGAATGAAGGAGTGTTGCGGTCGAATTTGTACATCCACTGAGCAGTGCCGTTTAAGCTGATAATAGCTTTGCAGCCTTCAGACATAATGTTTTCTCCAGACAAGAAATTCAGTTCTGCAGGGGTGATAGATGCTACGTAATTATCGAGGAAGAAATACTTTTTAGTTCCGTCGGTCGTTACAGCTTCTACCAAATACTTAGTTCCATAAATGTCGCGTACAGCGTAGTTGATGCTGAAATCACCCTTGGCAAGGCAGTAATGACGGACTTTTTCCGGTATGTCTTCGATTTTGTTTACCATATCGATAAAGCAGAAACCGTCAATCATCTGTCCTCTTACACCATAATAGATAGTATAGTCGCTAAAGTCACTGTCTTTGCGTGGCACGAATACGTATTCGAATGTCTGGTTAGCTTCATCGTATGTATACATGTCGTTAACCTTAAATTCATTGTTGTCTGTAGAATTGGCAGTGTAAGAACCATTTGATTTCAGTTCCAGAGTCATCGAAGGTGTGCTGCTGGTTACAACCAATGAAGGCTCTGCGTAGATTTGATAACCTTTGTAGACGCCAACAAAATCTTTACCTAAGTAAGTAGTGCGTTCTGTAGATTTTGTTTTGATAGTGACAGGTTCGTTTGGCATGAAGAATGCCCAGCAGTCTATACCAAGTTTGTTGGTTGTTTTCTCCGACCAGTATACGAAGTTAGGTCTGTCAGAATAGATAGTTCCGGTATAGTCACCTTCTACAGAGTAGGTGGCATCGAAACCGAAATCGGCATTATAAAGGAAGTGAGGAGTGCCGTTCGGTCTTTCAGCTATCCAATCAACAGGTTTGTCCTGACTCATGATGTGGTCATTGTTGAAGCAGTCGAGCATTAATACAGAGCTGTGTTCGTCGCCAATGCGTGAGATTTCCAACCAATCGGTAGATACACCTTCGTACTTCACTTCTGTGAAATCGGCAATATTTAGGGTCTGAGTTTTGTCGTCTTGAAACAAAATCTGAATACCAGAGTATGTTGTGCGTCTGGTGAAGCGATATAAGTAATCTTCTTGATGTCATCTGTCATAAAAGAGATGAACGTTCCGTCTTTTTTATAGAAGTCAAGACGGTCGCTGGCGCTGTAGGCAGTAAGTGATGTCAGACACAACACTGACAGCATCATTATTTAATAATTACTTTGTACGACATAGAGTTAACATTCACAACATACACTCCTTTGGATAATTCCGGCAATGCCAAAGTGCAATGTCCGGTTGCCACAGTGTCGAAATAGATTTTACCGTTTGCACCCAGTAATACGACACGGCTGTTTTCTGGCAATAGGTTGAACTCGATTACACCATTATTGATAATCGGGCGTGCTTCGGCGTACGCAGTCTGGCTGATGCTCAAAGGCTGTGAGTCGAATTTAAATTACTTTACCATGTCTTTTGGAAAAGAATATTGCGTATTCCCATCCGCAAACACAACTTGATCTTCTATGAAAGAAGTTTCCAAAGTTTCCGACAACTCTACTTCAATACTGCTGCCGTCTGACAATGTTACCCACACTTTGCGGTAACCTTCATCTTGTCCGTAGGCTAATCCTGCAAGGGAAAGAGCCATAACAAACGCTGTAATTTTTCTCGATTTCATAAGTGATAAAT
>DYCT01000233.1 GCA_019417975.1 Bacteroides sp. | reverse complement strand
TACCTATAGTGCATCTTACACCTACATTGAGATTGAAGTTCAGCGGTTTCTCCTTGTAGATAGTCTGGAGCGAAGAATGGTCATCTAAATGATAGCTTACGCCCGGCTCTGCATAAATACCGACATTGTCAAGCACGTCAAACTGCACGCCGAAAGCCACATTTACAGACATTTGCAAAGGCTTGCTGTCAATGTTGACAGTCTCTTTCTTCTTTGTCGCATTATTGATGACATATTCTTTCGTGACATTTCCCGATACGCATTTTTCTGCAAGTACACCTGCCGAGCCATATAGATTGAACCTTTTGTATGACCATGCATTATATTTCATGTTGACAGGAATTCCTACATAGTTCAGCCTTTGCTCGCCCGTAAAGTAGTTCTCTTTTGTTCCGTCTTTCATGTCGGAAGAGAGACGAGTGTATGTAAGTCCGCTTTCGATGATCCAATGCTCGTTAAGTGTGTATGCCACTTTCACACCAATGCGTACAGGCAAGCGGTGCTTGTATTCTGTCTTCACCTCCTTTCCCTGATTGAATATGTTGATGCCGAGCATAGGGGTGTCCTCCCAGTCAGAATCATCTGGACCAGTTGCGACAGCAGGGGCACCAATAGATGTTATGGTTCTTGATGCCCCCACCGATCCCATTGCACTTGTACTTACAATCCAACGTGGCGATGTGGACGAAGAGGCGTGACTCCTTGCGTCAGAGTTGTAAGCCACAAGACTGCCGTAATTGCTGTTGTGATGATAATTGTTTGCTTTCTTGCTCTCATTCTCACGTTTCGGCAAATTTTCTTTGTCGGCAGTTGTATTCGTTTCTTTTGAATTGTTGGCATCATCCACCTCACGGTTGTCAGACGCTGTTTCCAAAGATTTCTCATCATTAGCATAAGATAACAATGTATCAATGTCACCAACAGATTTGTGTACTATGGTCGTAATGATGCGTGGCACAGGTGAGTTGCAGGCAATAGGATTATTGCCGTCATCAGCAACGATATTGCCTTTAGGGGATGGCTCTGCTGGTGTATGTGCTATTTGTAGATTTGTCATTTCTGATGGCGTTTGACCATCGTTTGCGTATTCAGAATATATTGAATATCCTATCAACAAAACCACGCTTGCAGCGGCTGCAGTATACGCTGTGCGCCGTAGCCAGTAGGTTTTGAAAGGTCTGCCGCCATGCATATAGCCACCATTCTCATCAGTCGTTCCTTTGCGAATGTCCTCCCAAAGTCCTTTTGGTGCATCTTTCTCATAGTTGCCCAAACGGTCGTGTATGTCTTTTTGCCAATTATTTTTCATACGTTAAATGGAATTGATGGTTCTATAATGTTTTATCTTCTGCGCCAGCATTGATTTGGCCTTGTGCAGCTGCGAAGCTGAAGTGTTCTCCTTTATGCCCAGCAATTGGGCTATTTCCTTGTGATTCTTGTCGTCAATGACATAGAGATTGAATACAGTTCGGTATCCATCGGGCAACTCACGTATAAACTGATGAAGTACATCGGTAGGTATGTCCTCAGTCTTCATACTGTCGCCATCTGCAATGTTCATATCTTTATCATCGATACTATCAATGGGCAAACGGCTGTTGTTGCGTACAAACTTTAGGGTCTCATTGAGAGTAATTTTTGCCATCCATGCTTTCAAAGACCCCTCTCCACGATACTTGAAACTATCCAGAGAAGTAAATATCTTGATGAACGATTCTTGTAGCACGTCCTTAATGTCTTCGTCTTCTGTAATGTAGCGCGAGCAGAGTGCAGACAGATATCGCCCATGCCTGCGATAAATCCACTCGGTGGCAGTATTGTCGCCATCGAGTGCCTTTCGCAACCATCGTTCCTCTTCCGTTTCTTTTCTGAATGTTATGCCGAACATGATGTTTATAGGGTTAAAAGCCTTGGAAACAGCGAAGTGCAAATGCCTTTACCATACAGCAAAAAGCATTTGCACTATCTCATAACAACGAGTTTCTTATTTTGTTACTGTAACAACTACCGTAGCAGTTTTTTTGTTTTTGTCTGTGATGGTGATAGTTGTGCTTCCAACCTTCACTCCCTTTATGGTAAGTTTGGCGTCCTTGACTGTAGCAGTGGCGATCTTATCATCTTTGCTTGCAGCCGTATAAGGTGTTGTACCTCCACTAATGTTTACTACATCTTCCTTACCAACCGCAATACTTGTCTTGGCTTTGTCCACGACAACACCATCAACCACGGTAATTCTCAAACTGCCAGTCACCTTCTTGGAGTCAGTAACAAGAACTGTAGCCTTGCCAGCCTTAACTCCTTTTACCGTAATTGTAGCCTTGTCAATAGTTACGGTGGCGGTCTTGTCATCGCTTGATTTAGCGGTGTAAATACCATCTCCACCTGCTACCTTTACATTCTTTGTGCCGCCAACGGCAACTGAAACGGTTGAAGGATTGAACTTGATGGCGGGAGTGTTGTCATCATCTTTAGAGCATGAAGCAAATGCCACTGCAAAGACGGCACAAACGATTAATGTTGCAAACTTAAAGAATTTCATTGATTTCATTTTATTCTATAATTTTTGTCGTTTAACTTATGCGCCACGGCATGAGTATGCGTCCATCTACAGCCTTAGCACGATTGTTTTTTTCGAGTACTCTCATTCCCTTAAATGAAGAGCAATGTAAAATCTTGCCTGGGAAAAATATTTTTTTTCGATTTTTATTCTATACGATGCAAAAATGAGGGTGTTTCGGCATTGTACACCGATGTGACCGTATGCATTTTGAGCGACAGTTCGGCAGACTTTTTGCCACTGAATGACAGCCAATTGAGTTTTATCTTCAGTTCTTTAGGATGTTTCTTCCATAGTGAGTTGAGGTCAAATGCTATAAGTGCATCCCCCATTCTTCCATTGGTGTCACCTTGGGCATTGTGGCGCAAGTCGAACTCATATACATTATCCTTGTTCACACCGCTCACAAGATTAATGACATGTTTGGTAGTTCCTCCCCACAATGTGCGTATGCGGAGCGTAACATATCCGTCCTCGGCAACAGAAACCCAATCACGGACAATTTCAATAGGGTCATTTCCAAATGCTTTTGCATCTTTTTCTTCTGATCCTTGCGTCATTACTGACTGTTTGGTACGGATGCTGTCAATCCAATTTACATACACACTCAGTTGGTTGCCTCCGTAGCTTTCTTCCTCTATTGTATAGTTCACCAAAGCCCTCACTTTCTTGTCTCCAAACGGTGAGGCTTTCATATTGGTAGGTACAAGCGACATTGATTCATCAAGTTGCATGAAGAAGCCGGTAGGCGCAGAAGGATACACCGTTACAAGGGCAGTTGGGCGCCGTAACACCACATTGTTATCATTGTAATCGCATGAGTTCAACGTGAGCGAACTGGCTATCAGACCTATTGCCAGAATTGTTTTCTTTGTTATTCTCATATTTCTTGCTTTTTAGTTTCTACTTATTAAATCATCAAAAAGCAAAAATCTTGCCTGTAAAAAATAATTTTTTATGAGATTTATCCTTGCTCCAACAAGTTCTTATCCGTCAGAAAATCCAATAGTCCAACAGTCAACACACCGAGTTCGTCCTCCTTGCGATGAATGTCATCACCAACAATGACAATCTTACGAA
>DYCT01000232.1 GCA_019417975.1 Bacteroides sp. | reverse complement strand
GTCAGCAACCATTTTTATGTATTTGTATCTTATTGTTAGCGTATTAAAAAACAATGGTAAAAGTCATGCAAATTTTCAAATGTAGTCAATGTGGCTACTAATATTTTTGGCGTTCTCTCATAAATAGTATAATTTTGCATTTTTATATGTAAGACAATGAAACAAAATATTATAGACCGTATCAATCATTTGGCTAACGAAAAGGAGCCTTTCCTTTTTGCCGTCAACTATGCAGGTTCGGAAGCATACATACGGAAGCTGTCGGAAATAGCTATTGACGAATGCCTTTATGACTTTGAGGGTATAACCAATGTAAAACGGCAGTCACTCTCTTAGGTTACCAAACATCCGACGTGGGAAGTGTATGAGCCGGATTTTGAAGATTATACGAAAAGTTTTGAGACCGTCAAAAGTAATATCTTGCGTGGTAACAGTTATCTTGCAAACTTTACTTGTAAGGTGGCTGTGGACTGCGACCTTACGTTGGAGGACATCTTCCTACGTGCTAAAGGCAAGTATAAGATTCTACTAAAAGACAATAATAGCAATAGGCAGTTCGTGTGTTTCTCGCCGGAAACATTCGTGAGGATAAAGAACGGAATGATATTTTCTTATCCGATGAAAGGAACTATTGACGCGTCCTTACCCGAAGCAGAGCAAGTGTTGATGAGCGATAAAAAAGAAGCTGCCGAACATGCTACCATTGTGGATCTGATTCGCAATGACCTTAGCCGTGTGGCGGAGCATGTAAGGGTGGATAAATACCGTTATATTGATGTGCTCCATACCAATAAGGGGAATATTCTCCAGACCAGTTCTGAAATAAGCGGCAAGTTACCAACCGACTATCAAAAGCACATCGGAAACATATTGGATGCAATGTTGCCCGCAGGTTCCATAACAGGTGCGCCAAAGGACAAAACTATGGAAATAATCCACGAAGCGGAAGGCTATGACCGTGGATTCTATACAGAAAAAGGTCCGAAAATTGACCTGTATTTGTGTATGTGCTTGTAATATAAGCATTTATTGAAATTGGATTTAAAAATTTGCAAATGTAAGCCGTTTTGTTTGCAAATACGCGATTCTCGCGCTGCATGAATATACATTATTGTGCATTTTGACATTTTGCTATTTTGGCTGGTTTGTTATAAGTTCGTGATGATGCCCCAATAATGGGCTGGAAAGAGGTAGGCTATATGTAAAAGAAAGGAGATGCGCAAAGGCGCATCTCCTTTCCTGATGTTTTGTATTCCGTCTGTTAGATGTAATCTTCGCCCAATTTTATTTGTACATCATTGATGAACTTACGGATGGCGTTTTCTTCATCTTTTTTGCAGATGAGTAGTGCATTTTCCGATTCGGCTATCAGGTATCCCTCCAAGCCTTGTATTACAGCGAGCTTATTTTTCGGTAAAACGACAATGTTGTTTTGGCTCTCATAGAGCAACGTATGTCCTCTGAGTATGGCATTTTCCTCTTTGTCTTTCGGGAAATCATCGTAGAGCGCACTCCAAGTGCCCAAGTCGGACCATCCGTAGTCTCCTATTAGCACGAATGTGTTGTCTGCTCGTTCCATGATTCCCAAGTCGATTGAAACGTTAGGGCAAGCAGGGAAGTTCTCTTCGATGAATCTCTGTTCGCGGTCTGTCCCATAAATATCGCTTTCTGTAGCCAGTTTGGTATATAGTTCCGGAATCAGTTCTTTTAGGGCTCTTAAGAATGTTTGTATGTTCCAGATGAACAGTCCTGAATTCCAATAAAATTCACCGCTTTCTACAAAGACCTTGGCCAAATCGTATTCCGGCTTCTCGGTAAATGTTTTTACGCGAAAGAAGTTTTCTTTCTTTTCTTCATCTATTTGGATGTATCCGTAGCGGGTCTCTACTTGTGTGGGTTTGACGCCTAATGTGACCAGTTGCGGATTGTGTTCTGCAAAATCCAAACTGTCTTGGATGGCCTTTAAGAACTCATTCTCTTTTAGGATGAGGTGGTCCGAAGGTGTTACCACGATGTTGGCGTTTGGGTCTGTTGCTTGTATTCGCAGGCAAGCCCAAGCGATACATGGAGCTGTATTGCGCCTTGTAGGCTCCAGCAAGATTTGTTCTTTATTCAATTCTGGTAGTTGCTCGTATGCCAGCTCCTGATAGAGTGAATTTGTTACTACATATATATGGTCGAGCGGAATGATTTTCCGGAATCGGTCTAATGTCTGTTGGATAAGAGTTCTGCCGGTTCCGAAGAAGTCGAGAAATTGTTTGGGCAGGCTTTGCCGGCTGATTGGCCAGAATCTGCTGCCAATGCCACCTCCCATGATGATGCAATAATTATGATTGTTATTCATAATAATGATAGATTGGTACGTGGTGCTAAGATACATTTTTTTTCATGAAAACCCGGTTGTAGAGAAAATAATTATATTTTTCTCATTTTTTTTACTGTAATGTTTGGTGGTTCAAAATAAAGCTGTATCTTTGCACCGCATTTGAGAAACAAAGATGCCCAGATGGCGGAATCGGTAGACGCGCTGGTCTCAAACACCAGTGGATTCACTTCCATCCCGGTTCGACCCCGGGTCTGGGTACAAAGAAAGCTAAGTAATTGAATAATCATTACTTGGCTTTTTCTTTTTTCTATATATTCCTTTTATTTCCACGTGCATTAAAAAATAAATAGTACTAAGTGGCTGTTTTCTTTGCTTGTGCAAGTTGAAAAAACTATCTTTGAAGAAATAAAGTCTATTAAATAAGTAGCAATGGAACAAGGTGTTTGGCAAGAAATAGAACTGTTATATCAAAAGTTTCAGAGACTTGGTATCAGTGATGCGGTGGACTACGATAAATACTACCTTTATTCTCTCATTACCCATTCCACAGCCATAGAAGGCTCAACGCTTACGGAGCTTGATACGCAACTTCTCTTTGATGAGGGAGTAACAGCGAAAGGGAAACCACTTGTCTATCATCTGATGAATGAGGATTTGAAGCAAGCGTATGAACTTGCCAAAACTGAATCAGACAGCCTTGTACCTATAACCCCTGCTTTTCTGAAAAGGTTGAATGCAATGCTGATGCGTACTACTGGCAGCGTTCACAGTGTGATGGGTGGCTCTTTTGATTCTTCTAAAGGAGAGTTCCGTCTATGTGGTGTTACGGCTGGTGTTGGCGGACATTCTTATATGAACTATTTGAAAGTTCCTGCTAAGGTGGATGAACTTTGTGCGATTCTTCAAGAGAAGCAAAAGACTGTCGAAACATTTCGGGAACAGTATGAACTGAGTTTCAATGCTCATCTTAATTTAGTAACTATACATCCGTGGGTGGATGGTAATGGTAGAATGGCTCGGTTGCTAATGAATTACCTCCAATTTTACTATCACCTTTTCCCCACCAAGATATTCAAAGAGGATAGGGAAGAATATATCCTTTCTCTGCGTCGATGTCAGGAGGAAGAAACCAATCTGCCTTTTCTGGACTTTATGGCAGGGCAGTTGAAGAAATCGCTCTTTTTAGAAATTGAACGATTCAATGCTTCGCAAAAGAAAGGCTTTGGATTATTGTTCTGATATTATATTAAAACAAGAACTGCTATTTATGAGTTTAGGGAGGATGTAAATTAAACTGTGTCAGCAAGGAATAAAGTATTAACTTTGCTAACA
>DYCT01000231.1:2690-3707 GCA_019417975.1 Bacteroides sp. | reverse complement strand
TGTAATCATCGGTATTACAGTCTTGTTCATCATATTCATCTGTTTGATAGCATTGCTTCGCATCAAATTCCCTTTCAATATCCTACCCGGATTTTATTTTACAGTCTTGTTTATAATATCAGTATGGCGCATCACCACCCGCTCCATTATAAAGAGATTCCGCCGGAAAGGAAGGAATACAGCTTCGTGCGTCATTGTCGGCAGTAAAAGAAATGCCAGAGAGTTGTACGAAACACTATCCAATGACCCCTCATCGGGTTATATTATAAGAGGTGTATTCAGCGACAAACCTTTAACCGACTATCCCAAAGGCACAAAGCTTTTAGGACCTGTATCAGAGTTGCTTCCTTACTTGAAAAATGATCCTGTCAACGCAGTGTTCTGTACCCTACCCTCAGAACGCGAAACGGAAATTCTGGAGCTTATAAACTACTGCGAGAACAATATGATTCATTTCTTCAGTGTACCCAACGTACGTAATTATCTGCACAGACGTATGAAAATGGATTTAGTTGGAGATGTTCCGGTGCTTTACATACGCGATGAACCCCTCCAGAAATTGAACAATAAAATCATCAAGCGAGCTTTCGACTTCGTTGTTTCAACTGTTTTCTTATGCACGGTCTATCCATTCGTGTATCTTATTGTAGGTGCTATCATCAAGCTCACATCACCCGGACCAATCTATTTTAAGCAAGAGCGAAGCGGTGAACAAGGACGGGTTTTCAAGTGCATCAAGTTCCGCTCCATGAAGGTCAACAAAGATAGCGATACCGTACAAGCAACTGAAAACGACCCACGCAAGACCAAATTCGGTAACTTCCTTCGGAAAAGCAATATTGATGAATTGCCTCAATTTATCAATGTGTGGAAAGGTGAAATGTCGATTGTTGGTCCACGCCCCCACATGCTTAAACACACAGATATGTATTCGAAACTTATCAACAAATACATGGTACGCCATTTAGCCAAGCCAGGCATCACCGGTTGGGCACAAGTGACAGGCTTCCGCGGAGA
>DYCT01000231.1:0-2680 GCA_019417975.1 Bacteroides sp. | reverse complement strand
GAGCTATCACAAATGGAAGGACGTGTAAAACAGGATATCTGGTATATTGAGAATTGGACTCCCCTCCTCGACCTCCGCATTATCTATAAGACGATAGAAAACGTTATCCGAGGAGATAAACAGGCTTACTAAAGTTTACCAATACATAAAAGAAAGGCTTCGCATAGGGTATCCAGCGAAGCCTTTCTTTGTATATATCGAAATGTGATTTAACATGCGGTTAAAATGCTCTACTACTTTCTATGATTAATGATTGCACGACATATGTCAAATGATGCAATAGCTTACTTTGATGAGCAACATATCTTTGCATTTTACCTCCTTTTGTTCAGTTACTTCAAAAAGAAACCTGCCATTGATATGTACGTACATTCTCCATCAATGGCAGGTCTAATCTTATTTCGAACGACATTCAATTAATGATGCAAATACCAATCATACATTTTCTTCACACCTTCTTCAATCTCAATCTTATGATGCCATCCCAAGTTATGCAACTTCGTTACATCTGTCAGCTTACGCATTGTTCCATCTGGTTTTGATGCATCAAATTCCAACGAACCTTGATAGCCAACCTCTTTCACAATAAGTTTTGCCAAATCGCCAATAGAGATTTCCTTTCCGGTACCGATATTGATATGACAGTTTCGGATATCCTTGCAAGACGAATCATATGTATCTTTGAAATCGACATGTTCCATTACAAAGACACTGGCATCTGCCATTTCCTCGCTCCATAAGAACTCACGTAACGGTTTTCCGGTTCCCCAAAGCAACACGCGGTCTGGTGAAATTCCGTATTTCTGCAAGACTTGCAAGATCTCATCCTTTGCGCTTTCACCGTCTACACCTTCCACCGGACGCTGATTTAAGTCCTTACAAACAGCATCCCAATCGCCTTCGTGCAAACATTTACCCAAATGAATCTTTCGAATCATGGCAGGAAGCACATGACTACGTTCCAAATGGAAATTATCATTCGGTCCGTAAAGATTGGTTGGCATCACTGCAATATAATTTGTTCCATACTGCAAATTAAAGCTCTCGCACATCTTCAACCCGGCTATTTTAGCAATAGCATAAGGCTCATTCGTATATTCCAATGGAGAAGTAAGCAAAACATCCTCTTTCATCGGTTGTTCGGCATCGCGCGGATAAATGCAAGTACTACCCAAAAATAGCAACTTCTTTACACCATGACGGAAGCTTTCACCTATTACATTCTGCTGAATTTGCAAATTCTGATAAATAAAATCAGCACGGTAAAGGCTGTTGGCCATAATACCGCCAACATGTGCCGCAGCCAAAATTACATACTCCGGCTTCTCTTCATCAAAAAAACGCTTTACAGCCATACCATCAAGCAAATCGAGTTCTCTATGCGAACGACCTACCAAATTGGTATAACCTTTTTGCTGCAAATTCTTATAAATAGCCGAGCCGACCAATCCATGATGGCCGGCTACATATATCTTGGCATTTTTTTCCATTTTAATCCTCCAGTTTTGCTTTCAGATGCAATTTCTTGACAAACTTCATATCATGTTCAACCATGATTTTCACCAGTTCCTCGAATGAAGTCTTACGTGGATTCCATCCCAACAAAGTCTTTGCTTTGGTCGGATCGCCCAACAATTGTTCCACTTCTGCCGGGCGGAAGTATTTCGGATCGACTTCTACCAATACACGACCTGTATTCACATCAATACCCTTTTCATCAACACCTTCGCCTTCCCAACGCAATTCGATACCTACTTCGCGGAAAGCCAATGTTGTGAAATCGCGTACGGTATGATATTCACCTGTTGCAATCACAAAATCTTCCGGAGTGTCATGCTGTAGAATCAGCCACATACATTCCACATAGTCTTTGGCATATCCCCAGTCGCGCAATGAGTTGAGGTTACCCAAATAGAGTTTGTCTTGGAATCCCTGTGCAATGCGAGCAGCTGCCAAAGTAATCTTACGAGTTACAAAAGTCTCGCCACGACGTTCACTTTCGTGATTAAACAAGATTCCGTTTACTGCAAACATGCCATAGCTTTCACGATAGTTCTTGGTAATCCAAAATCCATATTGTTTAGCCACACCATACGGAGAACGCGGATAGAAAGGTGTTGTCTCTTTCTGCGGAACCTCCTGTACCAAACCAAACAATTCAGAAGTAGAAGCCTGATAAATCTTTGTTTTTTTCTCCAATCCAAGAATACGTACAGCTTCCAACATACGAAGAGTTCCGACAGCATCAGCTTCAGCTGTATATTCCGGAACATCGAAACTAACTTTTACATGGCTCTGTGCTGCCAAATTATATATTTCATCCGGTTGAACTTGTTGAATAATACGAATCAATGAACTGGAATCGGTCATGTCTCCGTAATGCAAATTCACCAAACGCTCCTTTTTCATATCGCGTACCCACTCATCAAGATACAGATGTTCAATACGTCCTGTATTAAAAGATGACGAGCGACGCAAAATACCATGCACTTCGTATCCTTTATCAATCAAAAGCTCAGCCAAGAACGAGCCGTCCTGACCTGTAATACCTGAAATTAATGCTACTTTTTTCATCTTACTAATTTACTAAATTCTATTTTGAAAATAATTTAATTCTTTGTTCTTCGCTCAACTGGCAAATCAACAAAACTCCGTCGTGTTCAGCTACTATATACCCATC
>DYCT01000230.1 GCA_019417975.1 Bacteroides sp. | reverse complement strand
CACAAGAACAATTAGGCGATATCGTTTTCGTTGACGTTCCTACTGTAGGCGAAACACTCGAAGCTAATGAAGTATTCGGTACTATCGAGGTTGTAAAAACTATTTCAGACTTATTCTTGCCGGTAGGTGGTGAAGTTGTTGAACTCAACGAAGCATTGGAGGAAAATCCTGAATTAGTAAACAAAGACCCATACGGCGAAGGTTGGATCATCAAACTAAACGTAACAGATCCTGCTCAGATAGAAGGTCTGCTCGATGCTGAAGGCTATAAGAAAGTAATCAACGCTTAATAAGCCATCGCTATTATTCACCATTTACTGCAACCGGACAGGCTATGCCTTATCCGGGCGGTAAATGGTGAATCTTCAATAAGAACGTACCAAGTACACAATACGAGAATACATCAATAAATTAAAAAAAGATATGTCTCCTGTAGTAAGTATTATCATGGGCAGCACATCCGACCTGCCTATCATGGAAAAAGCAGCAGGCTTGCTAAACGAGCTGCACATTCCTTTTGAGATGAACGCACTTTCTGCCCACCGAACTCCGGAAGAGGTAGAACAATTTGCTAAAAACGCCCAAAGCCGCGGCATTAAAGTTATCATTGCAGCAGCAGGCATGGCAGCCCATCTACCGGGTGTCATTGCAGCGTCCACACCATTACCCGTCATCGGTGTTCCTATCAAATCATCAATCGAAGGTATTGATGCCCTGTTGGCCATCGTACAAATGCCTCCCGGAATTCCCGTAGCTACAGTAGGCATCAACGCAGCTCTCAATGCAGCTATTTTGGCTGTACAGATGTTAGCACTCTCCGATCAGGAATTAGCTGCTAAATTTGTAGCTTATAAAGAAGGATTGAAAAAGAAAATAGTCAAAGCAAACGAGGAACTGAAAAACATCAAGTACGAATATAAAACGAATTAACCTATAACTCCCCAAAACCATGGCAGATTTGTTCAATTATTCCCGACGAAAAGCGTCGGTTGTACAGGTAGGAAACACACCGCTTGGAGGTGATTACCCCATCCGCTTGCAATCCATGACCAATACCGCCACAACCGATACCGAAGCTTGTGTAGAGCAAGCTATCCGCATCATCGATGCCGGCGGCGAATATGTACGCCTCACCACACAAGGTGTGCGCGAAGCCGAAAACTTGAAAAACATCAATATCGGTTTACGCTCCAAACAATACATGACACCTTTGGTTGCCGATGTACATTTCAACCCCAAAGTAGCTGAAGTAGCAGCATTGTATGCCGAGAAGGTACGCATCAATCCTGGGAATTATGTAGATCCGGCTCGCACATTCAAAAAGTTGGAATACACCGACGAAGAATATGCACAAGAGCTGCAAAAAATTCGCGACCGTTTCATCCCTTTCCTCACTATCTGTAAAGAGAACCATACCGCCATACGTATCGGAGTAAACCACGGTTCACTGTCCGATCGTATTATGTCACGTTATGGCGACACACCCGAAGGAATGGTAGAATCGTGTATGGAGTTCTTGCGCATCTGCGTAGAAGAGCACTTTAGCAATGTCGTTATCTCGATAAAAGCCTCTAACACCGTAGTGATGGTCAAAACTGTACGCTTGCTGGTAGCTGTCATGGAACAAGAAGGCATGGCCTTCCCTTTACATTTAGGAGTAACAGAAGCCGGTGATGGAGAAGACGGACGCATCAAATCGGCTTTGGGTATCGGAGCTCTTTTAGTTGATGGCTTGGGTGATACCATTCGTGTTTCGCTCAGTGAAGCACCTGAAGAAGAAATTCCGGTTGCCAAGAAATTGGTCGATTATATCGGTCGCTTGAAGAATCATATGTTTATTCCCGGCCAACAAAGCCCTACATTCAACTATCTGTCTCCTTCGCGCAGACCGACCCACGCAGTAGGCAATATCGGTGGCGAAAATCTACCGGTCGTTGTATCATGTCGTGTAGAAGGAAATTTCGACATCGACCCGGATGCCCGACCCGACTATCTCTATGTAGGTAAAAAATTGCCTGAACAACACATAGAAGGCATCTCCTATATTGTAGACGCAGATGTATGGACAGGAGAAGAGAACACATACCCGGCATTCTCCAGCGAACAACTGATGTTCCTACACATGTGCCCTGCCAAGTTGAAATTTATGTTTGTCAACTTCTTAGCCCTCACCGATGAAGTCATTGCCTGTCTAAAAACATTTAAAGATGTGGTACTGATTTCTCAAACAACATTACCTAACCCCACCGGTGAGCATCGTGCATTGGTACACCAGCTTATGAACGAAGGACTTACCCATCCGGTCATCTTCTTCCAACACTATCAGGAAAAAGAACGGGAAGACTTGCAACTGAAATCGGCAGCCGACTTAGGTGCGCTATTATTCGATGGCTTTTGCGATGGCATCTGTCTATACAACCAAGGCAACATCCCCTCTACAGTACTCGATGCTACTGCTTTTGGCATCCTACAAGCAGGACGAGTACGTATGAGCAAGATAGAATATATTTCTTGTCCGGGCTGTGGACGTACTTTATACGATCTACAAGACACCATTGCTCGTATCAAAGCTGCTACATCTCATTTAAAAGGGCTAAAGATAGGCATCATGGGATGCATTGTAAATGGTCCGGGCGAGATGGCAGATGCCGATTATGGTTATGTAGGAGCCGGACGCGGACGTATCAGCTTATACCACCACAAAACCTGTGTGGAGAAAAACATACCGGAAACTGAAGCTGTGGAGAAACTGATAGAACTCATAAAAGCGAACAACGATTACAAAGAAAAATAACTATGGATAACAATTATGCATGGGCTGAACAGATGAACTGCGCTGTAACAGTAAGCAACGCTGAAGGTATCATCGTTTATATGAATGAGAAGTCTAGAAAAACATTTGCCAAATATGGTGATTTGATTGGGAAAAAACTATTGGATTGTCACCCTACAGAACGTGCTCGAGCCATGATTCAACATCTGATGGAAACAGGTGGAACCAATTCGTACACTATCGACAAAAACGGAGTCAAGAAGATGATTTACCAAACTGCTTGGCGTGAAAACGGAGTAGTAGCCGGTTTAGTAGAGATTTCAATGGAAATTCCACAGGAAATGCCTCACTACGTCCGTCAATAAAAGAACAAGTGTATCGGAATCCAAGATTTACCCTTATCATTATTTGAAGTAAACCCCAAAAGTTTTTATTGTCTAACTTCCGGGATTCACTTTATCACTTTTGATAAAATTACAAGAAAAATCAAATTATTGAATCAAAAAGATATACGATTATGAGCTTAGGCATATTTTTATGGTTTTTATTTTTGGAACGATATACATGATTACCCTGCTTTAATATAACGATTTTGGTTGAGTTTCTCAAATGCTTTTTGATATCAAATGATAGAAAGATCTAAAGAATACTAGAAAATTCCTGATTATCAGGATTTAGCTGTATCTTTGTAACGTGATTAATAAAAACAAAGATATGGCAGATATATTCAACATAGACAAATTCGACAGTTTGATTTCTCTCGTTACTTATTTCAAGGATAATACTGTCTGCAAGGATTTTCTTGAAAGACAACGTTGGAACAATGGTGATTATATCTGCCCATATTGCGGTCAGCATCATTGTTATAAACGTGCAGACGGAAAATTTCGTTGTCCTAACTGTTTAAAGAATTTCTCCGTTCTTGTCGGTACTATCTTTGAG
>DYCT01000023.1 GCA_019417975.1 Bacteroides sp. | reverse complement strand
TTAGCATAGCAACCACCTTCGTAGTTGAATACACCTTCGTCGTCCCATCCGTGCTCGTCGTCACCAATCAACTTACGTTTCGGGTCTGTAGACAAAGTAGTCTTACCGGTACCAGACAAACCGAAGAAGATAGCAGAGTCTGTACCTTCCATGTTGGTGTTAGCAGAACAGTGCATAGAAGCGATACCTCTCAACGGGTTCAAGTAGTTCATGATAGAGAAGATACCCTTCTTCATTTCACCACCGTACCAAGTATTCAAGATAACCTGTTCGTTGGTCTTCAAGTTGAACACAGTAGCAGTTTCAGAGTTCAAGCCGAGTTCCTTATAGTTATCAACCTTAGCCTTAGCAGCATTGAATGATACGAAGTCAGGTTCACCATAGTTAGCCAATTCTTCTTCTGTCGGACGGATGAACATGTTCTTAACGAAATGAGCCTGCCAAGCTACCTCCATGATGAAACGAACTTTCAAACGAGTA
Organism: Bacteroides sp.; assembly: GCA_019417975.1. Classification (GTDB taxonomy): domain Bacteria; phylum Bacteroidota; class Bacteroidia; order Bacteroidales; family Bacteroidaceae; genus DYCT01. Next base: position 12,405 of record DYCT01000023.1, on the reverse strand, counting down.
GCAGGGTTAGCACCACAGAATGTATCCATCACGAACAAACGCTTTCCGCTCAACTCTTTTACAGCTTTAGCTTTCAAGTCAGCCCAAGCTTCTTCAGAGCAAGGTTTGTTATCGTTCTTATATTCGTCGGAAGTCCACCATACAGTATCCTTGCTTGCTTCATTGTAAACAAAGAATTTATCTTTAGGAGAACGACCTGTATAGATACCAGTCATTACGTTTACTGCACCCAGTTCAGTAACCTGACCAACTTCATAACCGGTCAAACACGGTTTTGTTTCTTCTGCAAACAATACTTCGTATGAAGGGTTGTGTAAAACCTCCTTCACATCGGTAATGCCATACTTGCCAAGATCTAAATTTGCCATTTTCTTTTCAATTTAAAACGTTCAGTATATTTATTTATTAAGTTTACTCTCTTATTTTCAAGAACATGCCATAAAAGAACATTTCCTTGTTTATCGACTACAAATGTAACACTTTATTTTGAAACAAACCTTATATTAAAGAAATTTTTCCCTAATCGTTCGGAGTTTTATAGTTAGGTAACAAAATTGACATATAAGCATGTCAGTTTTGAAATAAATTCGTTATTTTGCAATCTAAATTAACCCCTAAGCAACGATAAACAGATGAAAATTATCAATTTAAGTGAGCAGAACTCCATCTTAAGCCAGTATTTGGCAGAAATCCGCGATGTAAACGTACAGACCGACCGTCTGCGCTTTCGCCGCAACATAGAACGTATCGGTGAAATCATGGCTTACGAAATCAGTAAAACACTCCGCTATTCATCTAAAACCATCGAAACCCCGTTGGCAAAAACACAGGTGCAGACTCCGGACAACCCGCTGGTACTGGCTACCATCTTGCGTGCCGGACTCCCCTTCCACCAAGGTTTCCTCAATTATTTCGACCATGCAGAAAATGCCTTCGTGTCGGCTTACCGGAAATACAAAGACACATTGAAATTTGATATCCACATCGAATACATTGCCTCGCCACGCATCGATGACAAGACCTTGTTGCTGGTCGACCCGATGTTGGCCACCGGAGGTTCTATGGAACTAAGCTACAACGCTATGCTGACAAAAGGGAATCCGGCAGAAATCCATATCGCCTCCATCATTGCAAGCCGTCAGGCTGTGGAACATGTAGCCGCACATCTGCCGGAAGATAAAACGACAATCTGGTGTGCTGCCATCGACCCGGAAATCAACGAACACTCGTATATCGTCCCCGGACTGGGCGATGCCGGCGACTTGACTTTCGGTGAAAAAGAATAGTCATCCCCTATACCTTATTATATATATAGCAGGACCATCATCGTCCTGCTATTTTTTCAAAAGCAGACGAAACGCGAAGCCTAAATGACGCAATACGGTGGGAAGCCAACCGTAATAACAGACCATAATCCGGAAACGCTCTTTCAGTGAAGCCATACGATTGCGAGTCGTAAGTCCCTCGTCCAAATAGTCGATAATCGTGAGGTGGGTATTGAACACAAGCCTTGCCTTTTTCAACATCCGAATGCACCAATCGAAGTCGGCCGAATAGCGATAGTGCAAGTCATAAGGTTCTAACAAGGTGTGACGTACAAAAAATGCCTGATGACAGACCAACATGCCATGCTTGAAGCTTTTCCAGGTAAGTCTGTTCGGAGCCGACAATCTACGCATCCGCAAGAAATGCCCTTGAATATCTACAATAGCCGTTTCGCCATAAAGGATATCGGGAAACTCACTCCCTTGAATGGAATGCACCATCCGCTGCAACGTATCGTCTTCGTGCAAACAGTCGCCGGCATTCAAAAAACATAAATAATCGCCGGTTGCCAATTTCATCCCTTTATTCATCGCATCATACAATCCCTTGTCGGGCTCGCTTATCACGGTCTGAATACAATTGCCATACCCTTCCACTATCTCCATCGTGCCATCGGTCGACCCACCATCAATAATCAGATACTCCACATTTTTATAACTCTGTGTCAGCACACTCTGGATGGTATCATCAAGCACAGCAGCCGCATTATACGTCACCGTAATGATTGAAAACTTCGGGTTCCATTTGTTATGCATAACTACCTGTCACTTTGTTATAGATTTCGATATACCGTTTCGCCACTATGCTCTCGGAATAATGGGTCACCACCTTCCGGTGAGCTTCTTCGCTCAACGAAGGATATTCGCTTTCGGTAAGCGTCCAATAAATCCCATTTGCAAAATCTTCCGCCGATTTATAGCGGGCCACATAGCCATTGTGGAGATGGTCAATCATTTCGGGAATTCCCCCTACCTGGAAACCTACACAAGGCACTCCACAGGCCATCGCTTCCATAATGGTGTTCGGCAAATTATCTTCAAGCGAAGGAGTGACATACAAATCGACTGCATTGTATATGTCGACCAGCTCTTTTTCGTTGTTCACATAATCCATGGAATAAACCGGAAGAGGCATCATTTGCTCCAGTTGGGCAGACTTCTGGCCGAAAACCACAACCCCCAAGTCTTTGCTCATCTCCGGATATTTCTCTTTAAGCAGGCGACAAGCATCCACAAAATAGCCAAGCCCCTTCCGCTTGTCCGTAATCTTCACAGACCCAAAAAGCAACAGCTTCTTATTTTGTGGCAAATTGCATTTCGCACGAGCCTGCTTCTTGTCGTGCGGCCGATACAGGTTTGTATTAATGGCATTGGGGATGTTCGTCACATACTGTCCCTTAAACAAGGCACTCTTCTGTGCCATAGACTCCAACCAACGGCTGCAAGCCACGAAGGAAATTTTCGCATGTGCATATAGTTTCTGTTTCTTTCGAAACGTATGATAAGACAAATCTTTCTTGCCACCGCCTCCTGACAAAAGCGGGCAATGATGACACTGTTCCTGATAATGTGTACAATCGCCTGCATAATGACACATCCCGGTAAAAGTCCACATGTCGTGCATGGTCCACACCACAGGTTTACCGGAATTGAATATCTTCTGCAAATCGCCCAAGGAAAGCATTCCCTGATTAATCCAATGCAAATGAATGACATCGGCTTGCTTGAATTCGGGCAATCCGGTAATATCCGTTCCCACATTGGCTATATCGACCAGGAATATGGTATCTTTCTGAAAGCGATTGGCCATCCAGATGACCATCCGCTCCCATGTAAACCTCCATAGGTTTCGCCAAGAACGTTTTAACTCTACTACACTCAGTTTGTCGGTCTGCTTGTCGCGCACCAACATCTTGGCCTTAATGCCATTATTCTTTAATGCCTCCATCAGTCGGCCGGCAGCAACAGCCGCACCTCCTGTTCGTTCAGATGTATTTATCAGTAGAACCCTCATAAGCCAATGTTTTATGCAAAGGTAATCAAAATTGTACGAAAATTCATGCTTCGCTTTGAGCCTGAGCTACCCGTTGCAGAATCTCGTCCTTCTTATCGCGATACAAGGCATACAACTGTTTCCCGTTGCGTTCGCTCTGCTCTTGCGTAAAGGCATTGTTCCAAAGACGCATCCCTCCTACACTCAGCGAGCGGAAACGCGCATCGTACCAACCCACTTGCAAGCCGGACAGCCAAGTACGTGCGCAAAGCTCGTAATCGTCGAACTGAAATGGAATAAATGCAGGATTGATGTGTTGCAGATGAGCAACAAACAACTCTTTATGGAGCCACATCGGTGCTCGGTTTACAGCCGGAACAAAGGCGAAAGGTCCTTCATGCCCAAATGCTCCTCCATGCGCCCATTTCCGCTCATCTTCAAATGCGATACCCAATCCGTCTTTTCCACCCAGCAGGGCCAGCTTCGGATACCGCTTGAAATAACCGACAGCCTCATCTATCCACGCCAAGTCGTCGTCGAAATCGTCATCGTCCTGCAACAGAGCGATGTATTTGCCATTGGCAAAACGTATCACCTTGTCGTACATGATATTCTCATAAAGGTCGTTAGAGCGAATCAGAAACTCATTAGCACCGGTCAGGAACGAAGTCAGCGCCTCGGTGTGTGAAGTGCCATCCGAGCCATCGTCAATAACAATGATTTCCAGCTTGCCATAAGTTCTCAACTTCGACACGACATGCTTTACCTGCAAGCTTTTATTATGCGACTGGATAATCACACTGACTTCCGGAGTGTTTTCATATCCCTTTGCCAACCATGCTTCGCGCGACTTCTTGTTTTGAGTCAGTTTCGAACGTTTCTGAAGCGCCAGCTTAATCTTATTCAACAACAATTTCATACCTTATTATATATATGTAGCATCGACCCATCAATGCCACTTGTTTCGTCCTAACCATTTATTCACCCGGTTGCCCATCGCCTGGAAAATATGCTTAAAGTTTCCATGGCGGATGTTCAGCCACAGTTCCTCAAACGAACGGCCAATCTTTATCCAGGGGTGTCCCCATGCCATGATTCTGAACATCCGATGCTTGTATTCCACATTCTCAATCACATATTTCGGATGTCGCAAGGGGAAATCCAACTCATGACGCTGCATGGTAAAGATACGCCGATAGCCTCTGGGCAACAAATCGTTAGACCCTCCGAAGTGGGTAGACCCCTCGGTAGCCCCCATATTGTTAATCATATTCTTAGCAGGCACAATGCTCAAACCGGAACTGAAGAAAATGGCTGCGTGAAAAATCGTCTCATAATATGCTTTTCCACTATCGCGATGATGTCGGCAAAACTCCACAAACTCTTTCTGATACTTCCGGTCCTTGATATAGGCTTCCAATTGCTTGAGATTGAACGCATCGTCTAGGAAAGAGTATGTTTCGTCCCACTGATCAATGACCCGACGCCAACTGGCCCATCCGGAAATGGAGAAAGTGGTTGCAAAGAAATAATCGTAAGGCATATCGGGTGTCACCTCATCGTAGTTGGTTCCGGTAATCATGCTAATACGGTCGTCGTCGGCATAACGGTCGAGCATCTCTTTACAGAAAGTGAAAAACGACAGCGAAGGAATATCATCATCTTCCAACACGATGCACTTGTCTGCCATAGAGAAAGCCCATTTTTGCGACATGTATTCCGATGGGTCGCAACCATAATTCTTTTCTTGATAAAGCTGCTGCACTTCGCACTCCCAGTCTATCTGCTTCACCACCTCCCGACAAGCCAATATGCCCGGCATGTCTTTTTCACCCCGTGGGCCATCCTGATAAAGAAACAAACGCGATGGACGAGCTGCCCTGACCTGTTCAAACACCGCAGCAAGAGGCTCCGGACGATTAAAAAACAAAATCAATACCGCCACATCTATCAGTGCCGGTTTCTTTTCAGATGCTATCTTACCCATTGTACCTTTAATTATAAATCGTTTTTTCTATGTATCTTTCTTTTCGCATATCCCACGGTCTCTCTGAATGTCACCGAATCGCTCAACCACATCATAACGATATACAGCAATACAGCCATCATCACCTTAACGGCAAACAGCCAATAGATGTTTTGTATCGTCAACGTGGCATAATACACCATCCCCATCACTCCCCCGGCAATAACTGCATAAGGAACCATATCCTTCAAAGCCGCCAAAAGGCTCAACCTGATTTCACACCATACAAAATAGTGCCATACCAACAACCATGCGATATTGATGCTCACGTATACCTTTGTCATCGACAGAATGCCATAGGGGTACATCAGCAACATCATCAGAAGCTGAACCATCCCTAACGCAATCGTATTCCACATAAATATATTAGAATGCCCCTTGCTTATCAGCAGATTGGAATATAAAGTTGTAATCGGAACAAAAGCTCCGCCAATGCATAGGTAGCGCATGATACCTGCACTCTCGGCCCACTTATTGGTCACAGCAATCGTTATCAGCTCAGGCGCAACAAGAGAAAGGCCGAACATACAAGGGAAAGCAATGAACGAAGTGAAGCGCAACATCTTCCGGAACACCCTCACCTGACGGTTACGGTCATCGAGCACTTCGACCAATACCGGTTGTGCCACTCCATTTACCATCCCAGAGATAAGCGAATGCCCCATCAGATTCCATTTGTTCGCCTGACTAAAAAAGCCGACTTCTTTCCCGGAATAGAACTTCCCTAAAACAACATTAAACAGATTATTATTCAGCTGCATAAAGATATTTGTCACCAACAGACGACTGCTAAAAGCAATCATCCCACGCAAAGGACGAAAATCGAAGTGAAAAGTAGGTCGCCATGAGGAAAAGCACCAGTAACAAAACACATTGACCGACACATAAACCAAGCTCTGGGTAGCAATGCCCCAATAAGCAAATCCGTAAAGCGCCATAACGACACCTACCGTACCCGATACCGCCACAGCCAGCACAGACGATATGGCTTTCTGCTTCACTTGCAAATTTTTGAAAAGATACGCTCCCTGCGCTACTCCAAAACTCACAATGAAAAATCCTAAGAAAGAATATCGTGCCAATGCGGTCAGCTCCGGTACTCCGTAAAACTGTGCAATGAAAGGAGCACAAGCAAACAACAGAAGATATAAGACTGCACTGACACCGACACTGAACCAGAACACAGCATTGTAATCGCGATGCGTCACCTCTTTCTTATTGGCTAAAGCAGCTGTAAACCCACTCTCCTGCAAAGAGGCAGCTATAGAAGAAAAGACAGTGAGCATCCCTACCATTCCATAATCGGCAGGCGACAAGATTCGAGCCAGAAATATCCCAAAAAAAAGATTCAGCAACTGCATCAAACCGTTGCTGACTCCTCCCCAAAAAAGCCCCTTTGCTGTCTTATCCTTCAAGCTTTGGTCGGTCATAACTCATTCGCTGTTTGACCGGGAGCTTGTAATTCCGGCTGAATAAATATGGCATGAATCTTTCGTTTCTCTACGGGAGGTATCTGCATATAATCCTTATACAAATCTTTCAGATATACATCCGGATTGGCCGGAGCCGAGAACTCCACTCCCTCAAACAGAATGGTAGAAACAGGGTAAATCACATCTTTCCGATGCATAATCCCATATCCGTTATTTACCAATATATTGGAAGTATAAGTCCCTTTCTTGCAACACCATTCCGACAACTTCCACAAGCCTCGAAGCACAATGTTTTTCAATCCGAAATAAAAGAAATTGGCCAAGGAGCGCCAAGAATAATAATGTTTTGTATGCAATATAGCAGAACTTACGCAAATGCCCCGCGCCACTTTCTTGACCCAAGCACGCGACACCGAAGGATAATCAATAAACGGGAAAATATCAACAAACAGGCCTTTGGGATAGTTGGCACTAAAATCGTCGGCAAACTCCACATAAAAAGAGTTTAAATCGCGTACCTTCGTAATCGGCTCTTTACATTCCGAATAATTTTCGAGGGTCTGAAGTACCAAATCGGAACTTAACTCGCTCGGTGCAACTTCGACAAAACGTTTCATATCGCCCAAAGGCATTGCTATGTCAATATCATCGTCCCACGGAATAAAACCTCCGTGACGCACAGCTCCCAACAATGTGCCACCGTCCAACCAATAGGTAAGCCCGTGTTTCCGGCAAATCCGGTCAATCTCCTTAAGAATAGCCAATTGTTTCAACTGACATTTCCGCAGGTTTTCCTCTACATACGATGCAACCCTGTCTTGTTTCATTTTACTTCCCGTTTGACATCAATAACCTGACCGGTAAAATCGGTCAACAACGTTTGAACAACAGCCTCAGCCACTTGCTCGGCCGAAAGCAATGTATTATCAGGTTCTACTCCGAAATTTCTCACTCTCATAGGTGTTTTAGTGCGTTCCGGATTGATACAATTCACCGCAATACCAAACGCTTCCCACTCTTGGGCCACAGCCTGCACGAAATTGACAATCGCTGCTTTCGTAGAAGAATAAATGCTATAATATGCCCGCCCGCGTGTATAAGAGCTGGAGGTAAAGAAAATCAATTTGCCTTTACTCTCCTTAAGATACGGAAAAGCTTCCAACGCCACGTGTACCGTACCCATATAATTGGTATTGACAGCATCGCAAATGGTCTGATAAGAAGTGCTGATAAGTGGTTCCTTATTAAGCAGCCCGGCAGAATTGATAACATAGTCTATCCGCCCGGTCTGTTCTTGCACCTCGTGTAACGACTTTGCTACAGCTTCCCGATTGCCTACATCCACTCCATTCATGCTACGTGAAAAGCAAAATACGTTCGCTCCTGCCTCTCGCAACAGACGGGCTGTCTCCGCACCAATGCCATAGCTACCTCCAAATATCACTACTACTTTCTGCTTCAGCAAACCTGTTTCAAGCTGTACATCACCCAATTCACTTTTACGAAGCTGAAAAAACTTATCCAACAGATAGGTATCCTCCTTATAAGTCAGCTTCATATTGCTTTCTTCTCCAGCCACGACATACACCGGTACATCGGGCAGGTATTTAACCACCACACCACAATCATCAGTAACTTTAAAATTCGGATCCTGCAATGCTATTTCATACGCCTTACTAATCACATCCAAATGAAAAGCTTGCGGTGTCTGTCCTCTCTTTAATCGGGAACGATCGGGAATCTGACAAATAAAATCACCTTCCGTTTCAATAATCGTATCGGTAGCCGGCATAGCCACATCAATTGCTGCATACGTATCCAATGCCTTAATTACATCATTCACAATACGCTGACTTACCAAGGGACGTACCGCATCGTGAAAAATCAGATTCACGTCGCTGCCTTCGTATGCCTTAATGGCCGACAAGCTGGAATCATATCGCTCCTTACCACCTTTCAACAGTTTTTTCACCTTCTTCCACCCATTTTTGATAATGACCGTCTCAAAATCGGACACATAAAAAGGATTGGATACAATGGCTATCTCATCAATATGCGGATTGCTTTCAAATGCATCAATGGTATGCTCTACCACCATTTTTCCGGCTACCTTGAAAAACTGTTTCGGAGTGGACAAGCCTAAGCGACTCCCTACACCACCCGCCAATATTACAGCAACGTTTTTTTTCATCTTATCTTTCCCTTTCCCATTGCGTCATCTCTTCATGTTCGCGCATCAGCTCATCGCGCAACTGAAAAGAGTTCCACATTATATTATAAGGGGTCAGACCGGCTTTCAGATTTACCTTCTCAATGCCGGCCTGCCTATAACGAGTCAGAAAATTCTGCAAAGAATGGTCACTAAAGTTCTTGAACACAATCATCTCATCGGTAAAAGCCTGTCCATCGAATGAAACATTCTTGCGTTCCACTCCCTTGATGCCGGCTATCGCCCCTATGGGCTCCAGATAATCTTCACGCAGCACCGTCTTTACACGAATCTTCAGCAACACACAAAGTTGCTTGATGCGCCGTCCTTTATCACCATCCAAATTATAAAGCAGAATTTCTTCCATCAGTCCTCTGCCGTTTTTATTTCACTTCACTGCCCGGCTTCACTTCGCGCAAGACACTGGTCACCGCCAAGCTTCCATCGGCATTTTCAGCACTCAGAATCATACCTTCGCTCACCAATCCGTTCTTAAACTGACGAGGAGCCAAGTTGGCAATAAACAAGACTTGTTTGCCTACCAACTCTTCCGGTTTATAATGCTGCGCAATACCGCTCACAATGGTACGATTATCCAAGCCATCGGCAATCTTAAACTTCAACAGCTTCTTCATCTTAGGCACAGCTTCACATTCCAGGACAGTACCCACACGGATATCCAATTTCTCGAAATCTTCGAAAGCGATTACCGGTTTGATATCGTTTGCACGATAATTGGTTTCTTCATTCAGTTTTTTAATCTCAGCCAAACGGTCTACCTGAGCCTGGATTACGTCGTCTTCAATCTTCTCAAACAGCAGTTCAGCCTTGCCCAGCTGATGTCCCTCGGCCAACAAATCAGTATGTCCCAACTGATTCCAGTCGAATTCTTCCATATTCAGCATAGTACGCAATTTCTTCGAGCTAAATGGCAAGAACGGTTCAAAAGCAATAGCCAAATTGGCTACCAACTGCAAAGCAATGTGCAGGATAGTAGCTACACGCGACATATCGGTCTTGGCCAACTTCCAAGGTTCTGTATCGGCCAAATACTTATTACCGATACGGGCCAGATTCATGGCTTCTTTCTGAGCATCACGGAACTTGAATACATCAAGCAACTTTTCTACCTGCGACTTTACATCAGCAAACTCCTGCAATGTAGCACGGTCGTAATCATTCAATTCGCCACAAGCGGGCACTTTCCCATCGAAATATTTTCCGGTAAGCACCAATGCACGATTTACAAAGTTACCATATACTGCCACCAATTCGTTATTATTGCGTGCCTGGAAATCTTTCCAAGTAAAGTCATTATCTTTTGTTTCCGGAGCATTGGCTGTCAACACATAGCGAAGTACGTCCTGCTTGCCGGGGAAGTCGCGCAAATATTCGTGCAACCATACAGCCCAGTTGCGTGAAGTAGAAATCTTATCACCCTCTAAGTTGAGGAACTCATTGCTCGGTACATTGTCGGGTAAGATATAGCTGCCTTCTGCTTTCAACATCGCAGGGAACACGATGCAGTGGAACACAATGTTATCTTTTCCAATGAAATGAATCAAGCGGGTATCTTCATCTTTCCACCATTTTTCCCAATCGTCAGGGAGAAGTTCTTTGGTGTTTGAGATATAACCAATAGGCGCATCAAACCACACATACAACACTTTACCTTCAGCTCCTTCTACCGGGACAGGAATACCCCAGTCAAGGTCGCGGCTCACGGCACGAGGTTGCAATCCCATATCCAACCAGCTCTTGCACTGGCCATACACATTAGGACGCCATTCTTTATGTCCCTCCAATATCCACTCGCGAAGCCATTGTTCATGCTTATCAAGAGGCAAATACCAATGTTTTGTTTCACGCATCACCGGTTTGCTGCCGCTAATCGCACTTTTCGGGTTTATCAAATCGGTCGGAGAGAGTGAAGTGCCACATTTCTCACATTGGTCTCCATAGGCCCCTTCGGCATGGCAATGCGGACATTCACCTGTAATATATCGGTCGGCCAAAAATTGTTTAGCTTCCTCATCGTAATACTGCATGGATGTTTTTTCAATGAACTCTCCTTTGTCGTACAACGTACGGAAAAATTCAGAAGCAGTCTTGTGATGTATTTCAGAAGAAGTACGTGAATAAATATCAAAGGAAACTCCAAATTCCTCAAACGACTGCTTTATCAAATTATGATAGCGGTCTACTACATCCTGCGGAGTGATTCCCTCTTTGCGTGCACGAATGGTAATGGGCACTCCATGCTCGTCGGAACCACCGATAAACAACACGTCTTCCTTCTTCAAACGAAGGTAACGAACATAAATATCAGCCGGCACATACACTCCGGCCAAGTGACCAATATGCACCGGTCCGTTAGCATACGGAAGCGCAGAAGTCACTGTCGTTCTTTTGAATTTCTTCTCCATATATCGTTTTCTGTTATTTCTGAAAGGATAAATCTATTTTTCTAAGATGCAAAGATACTGTTTTTAAAGGAATTGAAAACAATCTTATATGAAAAGTTATAGATAAAGCAACAAATGAAACTGCAACGATTACGCCTTCGAATCGTTGCATAAAGCCGTCACGCCCAAGAAACAAATACAGCAAAAGCCAAGCTTGCAAAAAAAGAGGAAAAAGACAGGAGGATATAAAAAAACTCCTGCCACAACAGTAGCAGGAGTTTTTTTTATATCGATTATATCAAACTTATCGATTAGTCTTTCAGCTTAGCTTTGATAAAGTCGCGGTTCAGACGAGCGATGTTGCTGATAGAAATGTTTTTCGGGCATTCTGCTTCACAAGCACGTGTGTTTGTACAGTTACCGAAGCCGAGTTCATCCATCTTTGACAACATAGCTTTAGCACGACGCAAAGCTTCCGGCTTACCTTGAGGAAGCAAGTTGAGCTGGCTAACTTTCGCAGAAACGAACAACATAGCAGAACCATTCTTGCAGGCAGCAACACAAGCGCCACAACCGATGCAAGAAGCTGCATCCATTGCTTCATCAGCTACCGGTTTCGGGATTAAAATAGCGTTTGCATCTTGAGGAGCTCCTGTAGATACGCTAACGAAACCACCGGCTTGCATAATCTTGTCATAAGCAGTACGGTCTACCATCAAGTCTTTGATGACAGGGAAACCAGCCGAACGCCAAGGCTCTACAGTGATTGTATCGCCATCATTGAAACGACGCATGTAAATCTGGCAAGTAGTAGCACCTGAAGCAGGACCGTGCGGATGTCCGTTGATATACAAAGAACACATACCGCAAATACCTTCACGGCAGTCATGGTCGAATACAACCGGCTCTTTTCCTTCTTCAATCAATTGTTCGTTCAAGATATCCAACATTTCCAGAAAAGAAGTATCTCCTGAAATATCTTTCATCTGGAATGTATCGAAATGACCTTTTTCC